>CAYYFY010000058.1:0-9204 GCA_964471035.1 uncultured Eubacteriales bacterium | reverse complement strand
AATGCGGCATCGAAAAGGCCGTATGCTTCGCGCCGTTTAAAGACCAGAACACGCGCGTCGGCGCCGACGCGAACACGAACCGCTGGCTCTATTATGAAATCAAGGACGACCCGAGCCTGATAGGCTTCGGTACAATTGATTTTGAAAATGACAATCTGACAGAGCAGGTGGACGAAATCGCTTCCTACGGATTTAAAGGAATCAAGGTACATCCGGCGGCGCAGGAGGTGCGCGTGGACGGCGACGAGCTCTGCGAGGTCTACGCGGCGGCCGAGCGGAACAACCTGTTTATTTCCTTTCATACGGGACTGCACTGGCACCGCCTTTCCGACTACCATATCCTGCTCTGGGACGAGGTCGCTTACCGCTTCCCGCGCCTGCGCTTTTCCATGGAGCATATCGGCGGCTACAGTTTCTTCAAAGAGGCTCTCGCGGTCATGAACAATAATTCCCGCGGCGGCTTTGACCGCGTATTTGCCGGGTGGACAAGCATCGATATGCATACCGACGAGAGCGGGAACACGCACGCCGGAGCGTGGTCGCTGACCGACGAACAGCTTTGCGATGTCATTTACCAGACCGGCGAAAAGCGCAGCCTGTTCGGGCTTGACTTTCCTTATAACAACTCCGAAAAAACCAAAAAATCCATTGAACGCGTCAAAAACCTGCCGATTTCCGACGCCGCCAAGCACGGTATTCTGGGCGATAATCTCAGGGCTGTCCTCGGCGTGGATTAAAATTGAAATATCTATTGACATTTTATCCCCAACGGCTATAATGTATCTGCCGTGTATGGCTGTCCATTATGTAAATATTCGCCGATAAAAGGCGATAACGGAAAGAGGTTCTTTTTATAAAGTTCCAAAAAATCAAGCGGTTTGTTATCGGAAAACCGCTGCACAACGAGGCTCTTGAAGGCGAAAGGTTCAGCGTGACGTGGGGACTTCCCATCCTGTCGAGCGACGCCATATCTTCCGTTGCCTATGCCGGGCAGGAAATGTTCGCCGTTCTTATCCCCGCGATAGGATTTATGGCGTTTCGGCAAATGACATATGTATCGGGAGCCATCATTTTGCTCCTGTGTATACTTGTACTCTCCTATCGCCAGATTATCACCTGTCATCCCAACGGCGGCGGCGCGTATACGGTCGCCAAGGAAAATATCGGAACGCGTACCGGCATAGTCGCCGGAAGCGCTTTGGCTATCGATTATATCATGACCGTCGCGGTGAGTATCTCCTCGGGAGTTCAGCAAATAGCCTCTGCATTCGAGCCGATCAAGGGCTTCGAGGTGCCGCTTTGCGTACTTTTAGTCGGGGTGATGATGCTTGGCAACTTACGCGGAATGCGCGAGGCGTCCAAAATCTTCGGTATACCCACCTACGCGTTTATCGTCGGTATCGTCATATTACTGATTGTCGGTTTCTATAAGGTAATAACCGGCACATCGCCCGACACAAGCGTACAGAAAGCCTCTATCGGCACCGGCGTCGGATCGGTCTCGCTGCTGCTCATACTCAAGGCTTTCTCCAACGGCTGCACCGCCCTCACCGGCGTGGAAGCCGTCAGCAACGGCGTTCCGAACTTTAAGAAACCGGCTGTTAAGCACGCCAGAACGGTTTTGGCCTTAGTACTTGTCATTATTCTTACTTTATTCGGCGGAACGGCGATACTGTTCAACTTTTATCCTATAGACCCTCACGGCGACGCGCTTTTAGTTCTTGTGGCGAACCAGATCTTCGGTAACGGATTTATGTATTACTATATCGCGATCACGACCTTCGTCATTCTCGTGGTTGCCGCCAATACCGCGTTTTCCGATTTTCCGATGCTCGTGTCGGTCATGTCGAGAGACGGGTATATGCCGCGGCAGTTCAGTATGCGCGGCGACCGTCTGAGCTACGACAAGGGAATTATTTTGCTTGCGGGGGTAGCCGCCTCGTTGATTGTGGTGTTTAGAGCAAGGGTTGACGGGCTTATCGGGCTGTATGCCATCGGGGTGTTCATCTCCTTTACGCTGTCGCAGTCGGGTATGTTTTTACGGTGGCTGCGTCTGCGCAAGGAGGATAAGCACTGGCTCCATAAGGCGATTATCAACGGCTTGGGCGCGGTTATGACCGCTACCGCTGTCGTCATTATCGGATTCACGAAATTCATGCACGGCGCGTGGATTGTTATTTTTCTGATTCCTCTTATGGTTATCTTTATGTTAAACATTAAAAAGCATTATAATCACGTCCACGACAAGCTGAGGATGAAGCCGGAGGAATATGTGGGAGCTCTGTCGGCGGACAATAACTATCACAACCGTGTCATCGTCCCCATCGACAGCGTCAATAAGGCAAGTATCCGTGCGCTCAGGTACGCCCAGACCATTTCGGATAACGTCACCGCCTTCAACGTCGTCATCGACGAGGATTCACAGCACAAGAATGAGCAGCGCTACAAGTTGCTTCATACCGACATCCCGCTCGTCATCAAATATTCGCCGTACCGTGAGATAGTCGAGCCGCTTTTAGAGTTCATTTCATCCGCCGAATACGGCTTGACCGACGGGGAGATCGTCTCGGTCATATTACCGCAGTTTCGGGTTGAAAAGCGCTGGCAAAACGTACTGCACAATAACACGACCTCCCATATCCAGCGCGCGCTGCTAAAACACAAGCACATCGCCGTCTGCTCCATCCCGCTCCAGATTGCCGACGGGGAGAAATAAGATCAACAATATACGCCGGAAAGCTTTGCGCTTTCCGGCGTATCTTTATTTTTAGCGGTCACTTGCTCTCGACAAACTGAATCTTCATCCCGTTCGGGTCGAGGATATAGAAAAATTTCGTATATGGGTTCGGATGGAATGGTCCGCTGTGGATGGCGATCTTTTTTTTCTCAATCAACTCCAGCTGATCGCTTAACGAGTCAACCTCAAATCCCCAGGAAATGTCCGGACCGATATTGATGACGGCGTTCGGCAAGCCGCATACCAGCTCGATTTTTGTGTCCCCGTCCCCCATAAAGGCAATTTCCTTGTCCAGACTTGCGTAAAACCGTCGTTCTAAGCGCAGACCGACGATTTCCTCGTAGAACTTGATGGATTCGTCCAAATCGCGTACGGTTAAGGTACTCCAACAAAATTTCATGACATAATCCGCCTTTCACTGAATTAAATAATTCACCTTCGCTTGTCGTTCAGTTTTACATCAGGCACGTTTTTCTGCGCCTGAATTTTCCCGTACCGGCTGTAGCCGCCCTGCGGGACGCGTCCGGGAACGGACTGCTTCGGCTTTTTCGCGATGTCGGGATACAGCATCGGAAAGGGGTGATCCTCGCCGACGGGCAGGTGGCGGCCGATCATCAGCTGAATGTCGGACAGCAGTCCCTTTTCCTCGGCATCGCAGAACGAGACGGCGATGCCGCTAAGCCCCGCGCGGCCGGTACGCCCGATGCGGTGGATATATGTTTCGGGCACGTCGGGCAGGTTATAGTTGACGACATGGGACAGCTCCTCAATGTCAAGCCCGCGCGCGGCGATGTCCGTGGCGACGAGGATACGCACCTTACGGTCCTTAAAGGCGTTTAGCGCCTCCTGCCGGTTGGACTGCGACTTGTTGCCGTGTATGGCCGCCGCTTTGAAGCCGTGCTTTATCAGCTCGCGCACGACTTTGTCCGCGCCATGCTTGGTTTTGGTGAAAATCAGCACCGAATCGTAATCGATATTCTCTAAAAAATAGATCAGCAGCTTTGTCTTATTTTCCTTATCGACGAAGCAGACGCCCTGCTCGATGATGTCGATGGGCGCTCTGGGCGGCGTGATTTCTATGGTTACGGGGTCTTTGAGCATCGTGTCGGCGAGCTTTCTGATCTCGGCGGGCATCGTCGCCGAAAAGAACATCGTCTGCCGTTTTGCGGGCAGATATTTAAGGATTCGTTTCACGTCCGGCAGCATACCCATGTCGAGCATACGGTCGGCCTCGTCGAGGACGAAAAGCGACACATGGTTCAGGCGTATGTAGCCCTGACCGATCAGATCTAAAAGACGTCCCGGTGTGGCGACTAAGATATCGACGCCCTTCTGTAGGGCGGTCGTCTGCGGTTTTTGCCCGACGCCGCCGAAAATGACGAGCGTTTTCAGGGAGAGAAACTTACCGTAGGCGTCAAAGCATTCGCTGATCTGGAGCGCAAGCTCTCTTGTCGGCGCGACGACGAGCGCCTGAATCTCCTTTTTGGCTTTCTGCGCCGTGTTCTTTAAGGTCAGATGCTGTAGAATCGGAATGGCGAACGCCGCGGTCTTGCCCGTGCCCGTCTGCGCGCAGCCGAGCAGGTCGCTGTCCAAAAGCAGCGGCGGAATCGCCTTTTCCTGAATAGGGGTCGGTTCGGTATACCCTTGCGCCGTAAGCGCCTTGAGTATCGGTTCGATGATGTCGAGTTCGTTAAATTGCATTGTTACTCCTTTTTTATTCCGGCGGTTGTTTTATAAATACCGCCGTACCCTTTTGAAATATTCCTCATATTCCGTGCCGTAATGCGCGCACAGAAATTTTTCCTCGCGCAGTATCTGCCGGTGTACTATAAGCGCGAACGCGGCGACCGCGACGGCGATGACGATATTTCTGTGAACCAGAAACAGCCCGCAGAAAAAGGCGTCGAAGCAGATATAGATCGGATTGCGGCTGAAACGAAACATACCGGTCGTGACCAGTTTATCGGGTTTTTCTGTGTCGATGCCCACTCTGAATGAGCTGCCGAACGAAATGAGGGCGTAAACCATGCCCGCGACGGCTAAAGCGCAGAGGACGAGCCCCGCCCAGCCGGGGAGTACGCTCTGCCAAAACGGAACGAGGAGTGGTTCCCACATCGGCAAGCCGAAGGTGTTGGCGAGGACGGTATAGATAATCGCCAGCACAAACGGTATCAATAAAAAATCGGTCTTGTCCGTCGCCCCGAACACGATCGCGTTTACCCCTCTGCGCCGGAGAAGCGCCGCCCTTAAAGCAACCGTCAGAACAAACAGCGCGAAAAGAACCGTATCGGCGATATACTGAAACGCTTGCATATTTTATTCTCCATCCGTCGGTCTACTGTTACAGGTCACGGTGATATATCTATCTCAATATTATAACGCCTGCCGTTCATAGAATCAACATTTTATTTTACGAAAACCGGTTTTTTATTCAGTTTTTTACCTGCTTGACCCTCCACCGCACGATGTCGGTAATGAGTTCATAATCAATCTCCTTGTCGAGCGGAAGCTGAATCGCTCCCTTGCTGGTCTTATACCCTGTGAGCCGCTCCTTAAACTCAGCCGTAGCGTCGCCGCCGGGGTACAGCCCGATGTGCCCCTTGAACGCCGCGAAGTGGATGAGGTTCTCGCCCTGCCAGAACGTCGGCATCTGCCACGAGATTTTTTCCGAAGCGTTCGGCGCGGCGGCGCGAATGGTTTCGCGTATGCTCTGTAGCAGGGGCTGCAAATTTAGTGGATGCGCGGCGATATATTCGTCAATGCCGGTCGGTTTTTCGCAAAAGTGATGCTGATTTGTGTTCGGGAATTCACGGCTGCACGTCGGGCACTTCCACATTTCATTCACGCTCCTTCATGGTTACTCACTGTATCACAGAATGGCTGTGAATATAGAATTCTTCCTGACTCGGCTGATATTTTTTCTCTAAATATTCCAAACCCTCGTCAAATCGCTCGGCTTCACGCTCGTCTATCTCAAATACGGGGCTTTGACGATAAACCCATTTTCGTCCGTCCAAAGCATCCGGTATCAGTTCCTTAACCATCATTGCCGACGGGAATGTGCCGTTATCCAGACAGACGTTGAATCTTTTACAGCTCTTAAACCCGCGGCTCACATAATTGTTTGGGTTTCCGAATATGACGATCACGTCAAACCCCAGCGCAGCCGCCCGTTCAAAGGAATACTCCATCAGCATTTTCCCGTAGCCCATTCTTTGATACTCCGGCAGAACGCAAACCGGACCGAAGGTAAGGATGTCCTTTTCTTCTCCCGACTCGTCAATCAGCTTTGTTTTCGTATACATAATATTCCCGACAACTTGCCCGTCAACCTCAATCACCAGATCAAGCTCCGGCAGAAAATCCTCGTGGGAGCGCATCACATGAACCAAATAGTGTTCATTGCACCCCGGGACATATAAATTCCAAAACGCTTTCCTCGTGATTTCTTCCACTATCCCGAAATCTGTTTTTTCTTCGTTCCTGATTTTAATCATTTCTTTAATCCTCCGGATTATATCATTATCAGTGTTCCGCCGACTATGAGTACCAGTCCGACAAGCGCTTTAACCGGCAGCTTCTCCTTGAAAACAAAATACGAGAACGCTATCGTGACCAACAGGCTCAGTTTATCAATGGGGACGACCGCGCTTGCTTGACCGGTCTGCAAAGCGCCAAAATAACACACCCACGAAGCTCCCGTTGCAAGTCCCGACAAGCAGATATACACGAACTCCTTTTTGGGCACTTTTGTAATCGCATGTTGTTTTCCCGTGACAAATACAACGACCCATGCCATGAACAGCACAACGACGGTTCTGATGGCGGTCCCTAAATTCGACTCCACGCCTTCAATGCCGATTTTCCCGAGAATCGCGGTTAAAGAAGCAAATACCGCGGAAAGAAGCGCGTAAATGAGCCATGAATTTCTTTTTGATTCCGCCGGTTTTTCCCTGACCTTCTTTTGTATCATTAAAAATGTGCCGGCTGTTATAAGAAGCACCGCCAGTCCCCTGATCCATGTGACGCTTTCCCCGAGTATCAGAAAAGCAAGAAGAATTGTCAGCGTCGTGCTTGATTTGTCAATCGGCACAACCTTGTTGATGTCGCCGGTTTTCAACGCCTTAAAATAACACAGCCATGACGCTCCCGTCGAGCAGCCTGAGAGCGCTAAAAAAATCCATGTTTTCGTTGAAACCGAAGGAATCGTGTCCTGCGAGCCGCTCATAAAAACCATGACGCAGGAAAAGAGAAGAACGACGACGGTGCGAATTGCCGTCGCGACGGATGAATCCGTTTGCCTGATGCCGCATTTGGCGAGGATGGCCGTAATACCGGCGAAGAACGCGGATAAAAACGCCAAAACTATCCACATATAATTTTTACCTCAAATGAAATATAATGCTTGTCCATTAATAATCATTCCGTGACATCTTTGTATAAGTGATTACCATTGTTTACCCATGTCTGTGGGATCATATTAATCAAAAACGAAAAAATTAATAATACTTTTTATTCCATTTAGGCATGAATCATCCTCAACCGCAGGTGAGCTATTCGTATTGTGACTACATATTACCGGATGTATTCTGTCACAGTTCATATAGCGCAACAGGGTACGAGCGGTGTCAAATGCTTTTTCCATATCCCCGTCACCGCCGCCAACCAAAATTACGGCTCCCTTTTTTGGTTTTATTGCAGGCGTTTTGTTCTGAAAAAAGCGAGCGCAAAAATAGGTTTGCAGTCTGCTTCCAAAATCCAGCAGCCGCCCTGTCAATTCAGAAAAATAAATAGGCGATGCGATTAAAATGTTATCGCAATCCTGAATATACGCATATACATCCCGCATACCGTCTTGAATTGCGCAGCCTTCGTTTTCCCAACAAAACCTGCAATCAATACAGGGTGATATATCCTTGCAGTAATAAGCATCTATTTGCTTAATCTCCCCCGATAAATTATTGCTTACTACATTAATAAGGCTTACGGTGTCACCGTTTCTTCTGGGTGAGCCGTTTATAATCAGAGTTTTCGTATTCATTCTCCTTTGCGTGACAGCACTACATCCGACATGTTTATCTACCGTGTCTACTATATATAATGTTTTCGTGGTTCATTTTAACCCCCCTAAGCTTTTTTTATTCAACCGCGAAAAGCGCGAAAAGCGCGAAAATTCGTTATTAAAAATTCATTCTTTTCGCATTACAATCCAACGCATTTAATAACTAAACCGCTAATCTATTACTTCTGCGCCTAACAGTAGGCAATTATTGCGCCGTATTTTTGTTGTCAGGCAAGGCGACCGAACCTGTTCATAATTTGTTTATGGGCGGGTTTGGTCAACGCCGCATGACGACAAAAAGACAAGCAGGAATGTCTACTGCTTAGGTACAGGAGTAATATATATCTATGTATCGTTTTTTTCTCGTATTTTTCGCGCTTTTCGCGTGTTTCGCGGTTAAATAAGCCTCTCGTTAAACCGACTCCCAATCCAACGCATTTAAGAGAGACTAGGGGGAGACTAGGGGACGGTTTTATCGTCCTAGAGGAGGCGCAATACGCGAATATTATTCACGATATATGTCAAAATTCGTGAGTTTAATTCTCGCAATCTTGTCTTAAACAAGACGATAGAACCGTCCCCCATGTCTTCCTAATACCAAACTACAATTCCGTTTTTGAGGATTTCGCCGGAATTATAGTCCTCTAATATTTTTAAAACTGCGTGGTCAGCAAAAGAAGTAATTGTAAATTCTTCTTTTGGGGATGGCCACTCTTTTTCTGTTAATTCTTGGTTTCCATTTGTTTTCCTCATGTTGTTGACGGAATTCCTCATTTTATTTTGCTCATCAAGCGAAACAAACCTTGAATAATCATCCGGTGCCAATTGTGTAATAGAAATATCCTCTTTTAATTTATCGATAACAATTACACCATGTCCGCGCTCTTCTTTTCCATTAGGGAAATACCAATAGATAATATATTTATCATTTTCCTCGATAAGACAGAATGTTACCATACATACCTCCAACAACAACATTTAATATCAAATTTACGTCCGGCTAATTTCCAATGGTGCGAGTTTTTCGTTACCGCTGTAGATACTGTCAATCGTTTACCGCAATCTTAGGATTGCTGATGACGACATCAAGATGAACCCCGCATTTTGCGCCGTCACCGATACCAAAATGGCATGTGTCAACGATGCTTTCGTCTACGCCGATAAGTCCGGTCGGGCGCATTTTTGACAAGCCATGCCCTAACTCAACAAGTAAACGGCATTCCTTTGGGAGAGCGAATAGCTTTTCTTTCAGCTCGGTTGCCATAACCCCGCCATAAATATCAGTAACGACGCCATTTTGAATTACAATAGATACAGGCTCATCAACCAGACCGAAATAGCCGAGAAACTCTTGAAAATAATAAAGCTGTCCGATTGTCACATCCACAACAATTCTTCCGTTAGC
>CAYYFY010000057.1:0-9206 GCA_964471035.1 uncultured Eubacteriales bacterium | reverse complement strand
CGAAGCACACTTCACGTTCCGCAGAACACTTCACGTTCCGCAGAACACTTCACGTGCGAAGCACACTTCACGTTCCGCAGGAACACTTCACTTTAAAATGGGCGAGGGCAACGCCCTCCCGAAATTTGCCCTTTTCAATTTGCCATTAAAAAAAGCAGGGACCATACCGGCCCCTGCTTTTTGTTAATGTTTATTACGGATTCATCGCCGCCCAGATCCAGTCGAAGATCGGGAGCATGCCGATCAGGCGGACGAGGTTGTCGGGGATGGCGCTGGCCAAGAACCACAGATCGGTATAGCTGTTGTCGCCGGCGGCGGGAGCGCCTTCATAGTTCAGCGTGAACGCCTGCGTATAGACGATGCCGCCCTCACCGAAAATCTCGGCGCGGACATAGGAACCGATCTGACTTGCGTAGTCGTCGAGGTCGATGGAATTGCCCGTGGCGATTGTCTTACCGTTGGCAATCCAGCGGATATTGAGCGCGTTGGCGGCAAACAGAGAAATGGTGTCGCTGTCGTTATTGACAAAAACGGCGCTGACATACGGAGCGGCGACACCTTCCGGCGCCCTGTATTTCGAGCCCTGGTCGCCCGCCTGAAGCTCGGCGGCGATAGTCTGGGACAGGGTGGTGAGCGTCGCGCCCATCTCCTGCGCCTTCGGAATCGCGCTGCCGCTCAGATAACCGGCGATCTCCGTGATTTCGTCATAGTTGCCAAGGCAACTGCTCGCCGCGAAGAACGCGCCCTCCTGCATACAGGTCTTGAGCGCCGCGGAGGTCAGCTCGGGCATACACATCATCGTATAGCCGGTATTGACGGAGTCGACGCCGTGCGCGTCGGTGGTGGCGATACCTAAGACGTTGCGCCCTGTCGGGACGACCCGCTGGAGCAGGATGTCCCAAAGCTTGCGGTCAAAGCGCGTCCGGTCGTCGCCCTTGCTGTTTACGTCGATGCCGATGCAGCTCTTATAATCGGTGAGCAGACCCGCGAACTTGTCAATCTGATAGCTGTACATCGCGTCGTCAACATTGTAGGCGTCGGCGGAAAAAACCTCGTCGCGGGCGTTCGTGTACTCGCCCGGATGGTTGATAACCGACAGACCGCCAAGCCCATCGACATTGCTGATTGGCGTGATGTAATCACTCGTACCGCCGAGAATATCGTTGCCGTAATCGACAAACCAGCTGTTGACGTGGGCGTTGTTGATCGAGGACGGATTGTTCTCGATACCGAATGGAACGCGCATCATTTTCTGACCGGCGGCGGCGCCGTTACTGTCTGTCTGCACATAATAATCGTCGCCGTTTTCAGTCCCGTAGGTGTACAGGCTGCCGTTCTCGGCGGTGCCGCTTGTGCCGAGTGCTTCCATGACCTCGCCGCGGTCCTTGAACAGCTTGATGAATACCTTCAGAGCCGGAATGACTTCCTGACTCGTCCAGCCGTAGTCCACGATGCCGTGGTCGGTGACCGCGACAATATCAAAGCCGTTCTGATAATGCGCCTCGGTCATTTGTTTTAAAGTGCTGCCGCCGTCACTGGCTGTGGTGTGGCTGTGCAGATCGGTCTTGTACTGATCCCATGTGAACCAGTTGACGTTGTCGTAGGGATTTTTAATGGTATAGTCAATTCCCTCGTCCTCGGCGAATACCGCCGTTGACATACAACCGGCAAGCAGCGCCAGCGTCAGGGCTATGGAAAAGAACCTTTTGAATGTTTTCATGAAAAGCTACCCTCCTGTTAAAATATTCCTTCTTCAATATACAACTCAATGATTGCCGGAACGACGGACAGGAATGTCGGCAGCCACGATAAAAACGTATACCCTAAGAAGTTCGCCGTCGACGGCACCATATCCGCGGCGTATTCCTCCGGGGTAGTCGTGTTGTCGCCCGTGAAGGTCGGGACATTCTGACCGACCTCCTTGGTCAGCGTCATCGTATCGATTTTCGTGATGACGTCATTGCCGTCTTCATCCTTCGTATCCGAAAGAATATAGGCGTTCATCGTCAGCGTGCCGCCGTCAATCGAGAAGCAGCTGAACGCGCCGCCGAGGTTCGACTCGCTGGTGCTGTTCCAGTCGGTTCCGTTCCAGTAATTGCCGTAGCCGTCCTTCTGTATGACCATCGCCGCAAGGGAGCCCTCCGGCAAAAACGAGCCGTACAGATAATCGCGGGTCTCATACCGCTTGGTTCCGGCGGTGCCGAGCAGCATATAGGTCGTCCCCTTCTCGGCAACCGCGCCGCCCTTCAGCGGATTGGTGCGCAGATACATATGGTCGTGACCGGACAGCACCAGATCGACTCCCGCCGCGTCGCAGACCGGAATGAGCGACTCCTGAAGATAGAGCGCGTCAGGCCATTTGGCGTCCTTGCCCATCGTATAGGCCGATTTATGCACCATGACGACCTTCCAGTCCTTGTCGGTGCTGTTCAAATCGTTTTCGAGCCACTTGAGCTGCGCGTCGGAAAGCGTGAGCATGATCAGATCGTTGGTGTTGAGCACCGCGAAATGCGCGTTGCCGTAGTCAAACGAATAGTTGACGCCGTAGGTATTGCTGACGCTCTCGCTCGTGTCGAGACAGAACAGGCTGTTGAACCAGTCGGCGGTTTCCGGACCGCCGTCATGGTTGCCCGCGACGGGGATGAGCGTCGTCTTGGTATCGAGAGGCGTAAAGGCGCGGCTGTACATATCCCACTGCTCGTTGGTGCAGTCGTTGGTGAAGTCGCCGCAGTTGATGTAAAAATCGCTGTTCGGCATTGTGTTGTATGCGGCGTTCAGCGTGGCGGCAGCCTTCTGGAAGTTTTCATCGGAGCTGGCCTGCGGGTCAGAGATGGCGATAAAGCTGAGTTTATCATTGCCGTTGTCGGTACTGAATGTACCCCAGTCGCTCCATGTTGTTCCGTCGCCGACACGATACATATAGGTGTAGCCGGATTTCAGACCGCTGACGACCACCTTATGCATATACACACCCTCAAAAACAGTGCATACAGGATTGGTAAATGTCACTTCGCCGGTAACGTCCTTCGTGAAAATCAGGAACACTTCGGATATTTCCATAAGCGTGGGCGTCTCTGTATTGGTGTACCAGCAAAAGCCCCTCGAAGCCTGCGTGTCCCCGTTGACGGTGACGGTAATACGGCGCGGCGCGGTGTCGGGGTTTACCTCATCCGCGTAAGACGGCATGACAGCCGCCGACAGCAACAGCGCGGCGCAGAGAAAGACCGCGAGTAATCTTCCCGTAACTTTTTTCATAAATATGACCCTCTTCCCTTAAAATGCACTTTAGTATACCATATATTAAATGTAATTGTCAACAAAATTGACGCAAATCAAAAGATTTTTTTGTACATGCCAATGAGCGTCTTTATGCGTTTTCAGTCTTTTACGGGAGTATACTCCTTGCAGGCCTCGATATAGGCGACAAGGTTTTCGACAGGCACCTCCGGCTCTAAAATATGCGTCGGGCAGAGCAGCAGACCGCCCTCCTTACCGACGAAATCGAGCCGGTCGAAAATCTCCTTGCGTATGGCGTCGGGCTTGCCGAACGGCATGGTCGTCTGCGTGCCCAATGTGCCGCAGAATGACAGCCGGTCGCCGTACTCCTTGAAAACCTCTTCAAAATTCATGCTTTCGGGCTGCACGGGATTGAGCACATCGACTCCCGCCTCAATCAGATCCTCAATGAACGGCGTGACATGGCCGCAGCTGTGGTAAAACACAATGATGTCCGGTGTTACCGCGCGCGCCGCGTCGATGACCTTTTTCAGGCGCGGCTGTAAGTATTCGCGGTACAGGTCAAGGCTCATCATGATGGTTGACTGCATCCCGATGTCGTCGCCGAGATAGATGCCGTCGGCGCCGGCCTTGGCAAAGGAAACCGCCGTAGTCACGGCGTTTTCCGTCACGCGGTCAAGCACGAAATTGGCGAGCTCCGGCTCGGCCATCATATCCATCATCAGCGTTTCCATGCCGCGCGCGTACCACGCGGTTTCCCATATGGTACACTGCATACCGCCCATGACGAACTTCCCCTGCGCGTGTCCGGAATGTGTAATCGCCCTTTGCAGCCCCGGAACACCCTTTTTTAATTCCGGATACGGATACCCCGTAAGCTCTTCGAGCGTCGTCATATTTTCCAGCGGATGGTACATTCTCGTCATATGCAGGCAGGCCTCGCTGCCCGGCTCGTTGGCGACGCCCCATGCACTAAAGGTCGTCCCCTCCTTAAAATCGTGACCGTATAACGCTTTCCAAAACTCAGGCGTCTTCGGTTTCTTTTCGGGCGGTCCCGGCAGATAGTAAAACGGCGACGACGGATAAGTATACCCCGTTTCACGGATATAGTCCTTGAATTTGGCGTTGATGCCGGGCGTCATGCCGAAATCGACCGGCATACGCTCGTAGCCCTTACGGCGGACAAGGGAAATCAGATTTTCTCTGTCGTTCATAATCATCATCCTCTTTAATAAATTCAAAAAAATTCAAAAATCTGCTTTCCATATAACTTCTTATTGCAAAGAATCAAAAAGCCTGTTATAGTATAGTAGATTGTTTTGCCGTCCGTCTCATTATACGTCTTTTTGCGGGGATGTCAATGTCTGTTCGGCAGATAAAAATACGGGAAATGAGGAGTTACGCTTGGAAATTCAACAGCGTGTTGCAAAGGTCTTCAGTGATTTAAGGCTATATTGGAGAAAACCCCCGCTCGGCAGGTACATGACGTATAAGGAGATACTCTCTCTCTCCTTCGGCGGTATGGGCGTCAAATTCGTTTCTTACTGCGTCAGCAATATGATGCTGTATGTCGGCAACACACTCATCGGCAACACCATCGGTATCAAACCGCATGATTTGTATATTATCTTTGTCATCAGCGTCCTCATCAACTTCCCGCTGACTGCTCTTCGGGCGAAGATGATTGATACTGTCCGCAACAAAAAAGGCAAGTATCGGCCGTACATACTCTCGATGGGACTTCCGACGGCGCTTATTTCGGTAGTTTTTACATGGATACCCTACGACTATATGAGCAACTTTAAGAAGTGCGCCGTTGTGCTCGCGTTCAATATCGCGCTGTCGTTTTTCTATAACTTTTATACCGACTCCTACGAAAGCCTTATCAACGTTCTCTCCCCGAACACCATAGAACGTTCCGATGTCTGCTCTTTTAAAACGGTTGTAGACTGCCTCGCTCCGTCAATCGGCAACATTTTTCTGCCGCTGCTCGCAAGAGCCATCACCGGCGAGAACACGCTGTACGATATGCGCGTCTACCGCGTATTGTATCCGGTATTCATTATCGGCGGCTTCATTTTATCCATGCTCATTTATGTCAATACCCAAGAGAAAATCATACAAGCCAAGACGCATGTCGTGCGTATGCGCTTTCTTGACGCCTTGTCTGCCGTCGCCAGAAACAAGTATTTTTGGATTATCTCCGGCGCGGTATGGCTCGGTTTTTTAGAGGGCGCTTACGGCAACATCCTCGGCTGGCTCTACAACTACCAGCACGCAACCACGCCGGGCGGCTATTCGCTGATTGTCGCCATTACAGGCAACGCCTCGCTGTGGCCGATGATGTTCGCCCCGTTTCTCATCCGTTCCATCGGCAAGCGCAATATGCTGATATATTCCAATCTGGCGAATATCTTTTTCATTCTGCTTGTGTACCCTGTTCTCAAATACGGCGACCTGACAAAAATCATTTGGATATTCACCTTATGTATTTTTATCAACAGCTTCGCCACCACGCTCGGGCACATCCTTAACCCCAGCCTCAACGCCGACATCCGTGATTACCAGCACTACATCACCGGCGAGCGTATCGACGGTATGTTTGTCGCCGTCGGGCTGATCGGCAGCCTTATCGGTCTGGCGACAAGCTCGGTTCTTCCGGCCATTTATGAGAAAGCCGGACTCAACGAGGAAGTTGCCGCGCAGGTCATCAATAAGCTCGGCATTAAGGGGACGAATGTCTATGACGTCCTGTACGACGCCACCTATTTCCGAAGCATCGGCTGCGTGCTTATCCTGGCGTCCGCCCTCGGCGCGCTTATGAATGTCGTCCCGTTTTTCTTCTATGACCTTACCGAGGTCAAGCAGAAGGCTATGATTACCGTTCTGAAAATCCGCGCGCTGTTTGAAGACTACGGCAACAACGCTCTCTCCGACGAGGCGCTCGTCGAGGCTATCGACATGATCGAGGAAGCGCAGGAGTACATCGACCGCGAGCCGGTAAAGCTGTCCAAGGCAGGTATTAAGGACGCGCGTAAAACGCACAACGCCTCTGCTGTCCGCGAAGCGAAAAAGGCGTATAAGAATGACAAGCTGACAAATGAGAAAATTATTATCGCCGCGTATGTCGTCAAGGAAATGAATAAATTCGATACGCCGGAAATTCAATCTGACGTGCGCCGCGCCGAACAAACCGCCGCCGCCGGACTGGCGAACATTGCCTCGCTAAAGCCGATAGCTAAAGCGGACTTAAAAAGTCTGCCCAAAACGACGAATGACGAAAAAGAATACCGCCGCCTTACCTTTTATAAAGCGAAGCAGGAAAAATACGCGAAAAGGGCGCTCAAAAAGCACTATCCAAACGGTATCACGGAATTCGACGAATCAACGCTCAACACCCTCTTTCAGGCAGAGGATGATACCGAGCTGCTCTTAAAGGACGCTTATGCCGCCGAAGACAAGGCAAGGATCTCCACCTTAAAGATTCAAAAAGCGCAAATCGAGCGAGACATCAAAAAGGCGAACAAGGAATACAACATATACAACGTCGCCGCCAGACCGTATCTCGACGCCAAAAAGCTTTTGATTCAACAGGAGAATTACCGCCGTTACGAGGAGATCAAGGAACGCTACGAGGAGTCCAAGGCGCGCGCCGAGGCTGACCGTATCGCCAAAGAGGAAACCGACAAGCGCGACAGAGCCGAAAAAGATGCCTACGCGCAGAAACTCAAAGAGGAAAAGAAAGCCGCCAAAGCCTCTAAAAAAGATAAGTAATTTACGGGTGATATGTATGACGGTTCCCGAATACTTAAAGATAATCGATGGGGTCATCGAAAAAGGGCCCTATAAAGACACGGTTGAAAGCCTGTCCTCATACCCTTATCCGCAGTGGTTCGAGGACGCGAAGTTTGGTATTTTCCTGCACTGGGGCGTCTACAGCGTGCCCGCCTTCTTCAGCGAGTGGTATCCGCGCATGATGTACTATTGGGGAAACCCCGTTCATGCGTACCATCTGCTGAGATACGGAAAAAAGTTCGAATATAAGGATTTCATCCCGCAGTTCAAGGCCGAGAAATTCGACGCCGGCGCGTGGCTGGATTTTTTCAGGGACAACGGCGTGAAATTCATCATGCCCGTCGGCGAGCACCACGACGGCTTTAAGATGTATAAGAGCGACCTCTGTAAGTGGAACGCCGCCGAGATGGGACCAAAGCGCGATATTTTAAGGGAGCTTAAGGAGTCTGCGGACAACAGTGACGTCACGTTCTGCACTTCGTCGCACAGAGCCGAGCACTATTGGTTCGAGAACGGCGGGCGCACCCTTCCCTACGGCAACGATATTAAGAACGACAGGCACCCCGACTTTTACGGACCCTGTTTTAATCCGTATACGAAAAACAACCTCCCGACGATGCTCAAGCAGGAAAAGGAGGGTATGGTTCCCACCACCGAATGGCTTGAGGACTGGCTTGCCTCATCGTGCGAGATGATCGACAACACACAGCCGAGCGCGTTTTTCTTCGACTGGTGGGTTTCCTCCTGCGAGGCGTTCACCCCGTATGTGCTCAAATTCGCCGCCTACTACGCCAACCGCGCTGCCGAATGGGGCAAGACCGTCTGTATTTTCTACAAGTCCGACGCGCTGAAAAGCAACATCTTCGTCTATGACCGCGAGCGCACGCACCTGCCCGACATCCATGAGAAGGTCTGGCAGTGCGAGACCTCGTCATCGTTCAACTCGTGGAGCTACTGCACAACAAATATTTTTAAGAAACCCGCCGAGATCGCCGCCGTCCTCGCCGACACGATCTCAAAACGCGGCACGTTCTGCCTTAACTTCGGTCCGAAAGCCGACGGTACGTTTTGTCAAAAGGAAATTGACATTATGACCGCTCTCGGTCAGTGGACGAAAAAGAACGCCGAGGCAATCTGGGGAACGCGCCCGTACAAGGTTTTCGGCGAAGGTAAAGAAGTCAAGGGCGGGCTGTACACCGAAAAGTACGGCTTCACCGCACACGATTTCCGTTTAACCCAAAAGGATAACACCGTCTACTGTTTCGCGCTGTCCCCGAAGGACGTGAAGGACAACACCTTCCGCGTAGAGTGTCTGGGCAAAGCTGCCGGACATTTGACCGAAAAAATCAAATGGGTCGGCGTTCTGGGCTATAAAATCGATGTTTCATACTCTCTGAATGATGGCTATCTTGCGATTAAGACAGCGCAGCCTATTCCGACCGATATGCCGATATGCTTCAAGATCATTATCGAATAGGAGAACCTATGGAACAAATTAATGTAAACGGCTTGTCGTTCACCGACGAATACGGACGGGAGCGCGTTTTCCACGGCATCAACGTCTGCGACAAGGGGACGCCCGTCTCCGGGCAGAAACGCCGCGCCTACGCGCACGAGTGGGACGAAAAGGTCTTTGCCGAGCTCAAAACGCGCGGTATGAATATTGTCCGGTTCGGCATCACCTGGGACGCGGTTGAACCCGCGCCGGGACAGTACGACGACGCGTACCTCGACGATTTGAAAAAAATCCTCGACAAGTGCGCCGAAAACGGGCTGTACTGCTATCTCGATATGCATCAAGATTTGTTCTCCTACTTTGAGAATGACAAAGCGCCCGGCGACGGCGCGCCGCAGTGGGCGTGTCTTTCCGAGGGGCACACCTACAAGCCGCCGCGCTTTATGTGGGGCGAAGGGTATGTGCTCGACAAGGCGGTCAAAAAATCCTTCGACAACTTCTGGAAAAATACGCCCATTAACGGCAAAGGAATACAAGATTATTACGCCGATATGTGGCTGCACGTCGCCGTAACACTCGGCACGCATCCGGCGGTTATCGGCTTTGACCTGATGAACGAGCCGTTTATCGGCTCACAGGGCGGTCAAATGTATATGAAGATCGCCTTAGAGGTCATCAAGGTCACGCTCTTGGACCCATCGGTCAAAAAGAGAGAGCT
>CAYYFY010000056.1:0-9238 GCA_964471035.1 uncultured Eubacteriales bacterium | reverse complement strand
TGTTTTTCTAAACCTAAACCGATTCGAAAATCGGTTTATTCAGTAGGCATTATATTACGCAAAATAAAAAATATTGAATTATGACGCGTGACAAGGCGGAGGGAAAGCATGAATCAACAGTATTTAAATCGTATCGCCGATAAGCTTCTTCAAGAGCGTTTAGAAGCAAGCGGAGCCGTGCTTATTGAAGGCCCGAAATGGTGCGGTAAAACCAGAACCGCACTTAAAGCCTCAAAAAGCCATCTGTTTATGCAGGATCCCGATAAAGCAATCTCCTACTTAAAAACCGCGGACACAAAACCTTCCATGCTTTTAAAAGGTGAAACACCGCGTCTGATTGACGAATGGCAAACAGCTCCTGTTCTATGGGACGCCGTCAGACATACGGTCGATATGCGGGGTCAACCCAATCAGTTTATTTTAACAGGCTCCGCCGTTCCGCCGGACAATGCCGCGCGGCATACCGGAACCGGCAGAATATCGCGGCTTTTAATGCGTCCTATGAGCCTGTATGAATCAAAGGAATCAAACGGATCCGTATCATTGGCGAAGCTCTTCGACGGGAAAACCGCGCTGGAAGATTTTTCCGAACTCTCCATAGAACAAATTGCTTATGCTATTGTCAGAGGCGGTTGGCCCGCGTCAATCGGTCTGAGCGAAAGGGTAGCGCTTCGGCACGCGGTGGATTATGTGGAAGCGATCATCAACGCGGATATTTCCAGCGTGGATAAAATCGAGAGAAATCCCGCGCGCGTCAGGGCATTGATGCGTTCTCTGGCGAAAAATATTTCTACTACGGCATCCCTTAAGACCATTAGAGATGACATTGCGCAGGGAGACGATGAATCCTCCTCGGAAAAAACAATCAGTCAATATCTTGCCGCGTTAGACCGCATTTTTGTGACAGAGAATCTTCCCGCGTGGAATCCCGCGCTGCGTTCAAAAACGGCGATACGCACCTCTCCGAAGAGGCAGTTTATTGATCCGTCTATCGCCGCCGCCGTTATGCGCCTGACTCCGGAAAGGCTTTTAGATGATTTCCAGTATTTTGGTTTTCTGTTCGAATCGCTGTGTGACAGGGATTTGCGCATTTACGCGGAAGCGATTGACGGTCAGGCATTCCATTATCGGGACAGCAACGGGTTGGAAGCCGATACGGTCATCTGTTTAAATGACGGCAGGTGGGCTGCCATTGAAATCAAACTCGGATTAAAAGAAATTGAAAAAGCCGCGGCTAATCTGCTATTACTAAAAAGCAGGATTAACACAGATAAGATGAAGGAGCCTTCTTTCCTGATGATTATAACGGGAACCGAATTGGCTTACCAGCGGGATGACGGTGTTCTGATCGTCCCTATCGGTTGTTTAAAACATTAAAAAAAAGGGTTGAAATTTAAAAAAAGCCGTGCTATAATAGATTTGAACATTTGTTCTGTTTTCAGAGGAGGAATCCCCTTGGATTTGCGGATTCTAATCAAATCGCTGTTGTCGGACGAGAAGCCTATTTCCGGGCAGACCGTCCTTTCCGAGGTGTACCACGACGAGCCGATACTGAAAACGGCGGCGCAGGTCGCCAATGAAACGCCGCCGAAATATTTACAGATGAGGCGTATAGCCAACAGCTGCGCGGGCGGTTTCTCCGAGGCAGCGATCTTCTACAAGCAAGGCAAATTCATGGAGGACTTTGAGGACGACTACACGTATCACGGCGAGTTTTCGCGGTATTACCCTACTTACCGCTCGATGAACACCCTCCAATTACGCGGGTATTTTTCGTGGCGGACGAAGGTGAGAAAGGGCGTTGTTGAGGAAACGCTGTTGTCCTTCGCGTTCGTCTACATCTACGAGCTGCTGAATCTGATCGGCGTGCATTCACCCGAGGAAGGGTACTATGCCCTCAAAAGCTTTTGGGAAGCATACAAAACAATTGACGACGCCGTTTCCCCGTGCTTGAAGCGCTGGCTCAGGGATTTTGTCGTTTATTATAATTTAGACAGCCGCTTGCTCGACGACCTGCCTGAGGTGCGTTTTGATAAATGTTTATTGATTTTACAGAACTGCCGGGAGCACGACGCCGACGCGGTGTTTGAGGCGCAAAACTCCCTGTCGTCCTACAATGTAGAAAACTCGCGGTTTTACAAGCAATACCCCGACGACTTAAAAGCCGTGTTCCACGCCGTGCTCAAGGCGCTTGCGGAGCATTACGAAAAAACCGGCAAGGGCGGCGGCATCTGCCCGAAATTTTTCGGCGCCGTCCTCACCGAAGTCTGTCGTATGTTTCAGTCCGCGGTTTTTTACGAACCGAAAAGGCATGAGGACACCATCTATAAAATCAACGGCATCGATACGTTTGTATGCAAAAAAGGTGTCTGGACCCGCGAGAGGTTTATGTGCTACAAGAACAAGTCTCAGAAAATCGGCTCTTTGATGAGAACGGTCGATTGCCTGATGCGCCGCGCATACAACTTCAACTCTTTATTGAAAGAGGAAGCTACGACCAAGCTGATTCTGAATACCGTTCAAAAGGAAATAGAGCGATTTCTTGAAGACAAAAGGAAGTCCGCCCTGCCGATAATCGAGATCGACACGAGTAAGCTTCAGGGCATCCGGCGGGAATCCTTAGAAACGCAGGACAAACTGCTCGTCGAAGAAGAACCGCAAGAACCTGTTCTTGAAGCTGAGCCTTTAATGGAAGACTGTACCGCCTTAAACGCCGCCGAACGCTTATTTTTGCGGCGCCTGCTTTTCGGCGAGGCGTATGACGCGGCAGTCAGGGAAAGCGGTATGCTGCTGTCGGTGCTCGTTGACGCGATCAACGAAAAACTGTTTGAACGCTTCGGCGATACCGTAGTAGTCTTTGACGGGGAAAAACCCTCCCCGCTCCCTGATTACATTGACGAACTGAAAGGAATCATAACGGATGAAGGTACCTAAACGGATAGCGGCGATTATGATAAACGCGCTCAAGGGCGGCGTCGTGCCGCGTATCGGCCTGCCGTATATCACCGTAGGCCGAAAGACCGAGATCGACGCGCTGTTAAACGACGTGGAGATCATCGCCGACGGGGGCGCGTCCTTCCGGTTCATCACGGGCAAATACGGCAGCGGCAAGAGCTTTCTGCTCCAGACGGTGCGCAGCTACGTCATGGACAAGAACTTCGTCGTCGCCGACGCCGACCTTTCCCCCGAACGCCGCTTGCATGGCACAAGGGGGCAGGGCCTTTCCACCTATAAGGAGCTTATTCAGAATTTATCCACTAAAACGCGTCCCGAGGGCGGCGCGCTGACGCTGATTCTCGACCGGTGGATTTCGGGCGTCCAGAGCGAGGCGGCCGCCGAAAGCGGGCTTGCGCTCACCGACTCTAAGCTATCGCCGCTCGTGGAGAAGAAGATACATGAGGTTATCAGCTCGCTCGACGAAATGGTACACGGCTTTGATTTCGCGAAGCTTTTGACAATTTATTACCGGTCGTACATCGACGGCAGCGACGAGGCTAAAGGCAAGGTTGTCAAGTGGTTTCGCGGCGAATACACCACCAAGACCGAGGCGAAAGCTGACTTAGGCGTTAATATCATCATCACCGACGACGACTGGTACGAATACATCAAGCTGTTCGCCGTGTTCTTAAAGAAGGCGGGCTACAGCGGACTGCTCATCCTGATCGACGAGCTGGTCAACATCTATAAAATCCCCAACAGCGTCACCCGCCAGTACAACTACGAGAAGCTTTTGACCATGTATAACGACACGTTGCAGGGCAAGGCGCGGTATCTTGGGATCATCATGGGCGGCACGCCGCAGTGCATCGAGGACACCCGCCGCGGCGTCTACAGCTACGAGGCGTTAAAATCCCGTCTGGAAGAGGGGCGCTTCGGGCGCGAGGGGTACAAGGATGTACTGGCGCCTGTCATCAAGCTCCTGCCCCTGACCTATGAGGAAATGCTGGTGCTTATCGAGAAGCTCGCCGCCGTACATGCCGACCTGTTCGAGTACGAGCAGACGCTGACGCAGGAAGACCTTATTGCCTTCATCAAAATCGAGTTCGGGCGTATAGGCGCGGACAGCCATATCACCCCGCGCGAGGTGATCCGCGATTTTATCGAGCTGCTCGACATCGTGTTCCAGAATCCGTCCTTAGAGGTTTCAGGGCTTTTGGGCTCGGGAAGCTTCGCCTACGCGAAATCGGAGCTCGACGACGAGGCTGTCGAAAAAGAATTTGAGGAATTCACGCTGTAATATGGATATTTTCAGCCGCTACGCGCCATTCATACAGGATTTTATCTACCAAAACAACTGGGAGTCCCTGCGCGCCGTTCAGGTCGCCGCGGGCGACGCGGTATTCAACACCGACGACAATGTCCTGCTCTGCGCCTCGACCGCGTCGGGTAAAACCGAAGCGGCTTTTTTCCCCATCCTGACGCAGTTTTTTGAGGATATGCCGCGCTCGGTCGGCGCTATCTATGTCGGTCCGCTCAAAGCGCTCATCAACGACCAGTTCATGCGCTTAAACGAGCTGTGCTTCGAGGCGCGTATACCCGTCTGGCACTGGCACGGCGACGTGGCGCAGTCACACAAAAATAAGCTTCTGAAAAATCCCTCGGGGATTCTCCAGATCACGCCGGAATCGCTCGAAGCGCTGCTGCTTCATAAGCATGCCGACGTCGCCCGCCTGTTCTCAGACCTGCGCTATGTCGTCATTGACGAGGTTCACGCGCTCATGCGCGGCGACCGCGGCGGGCAGACGCTCTGCCTTATCGAGCGGCTGTCGAAGCTCGCGGGCGTCAATCCCCGCCGCATCGGGCTTTCGGCTACCATCGGCGACCCTGTAAGCGCGGGGGAGTTTTTGTCCGCCGGCACGGGTAGAAATACGGTCATTCCGAAAATCGAAACGAAGAACGCCGTCTGGCGGCTCTCCATGGAGCATTTTTTCATGAAAGAGGAGCAGGCGGCCGATGCGAAAGAAGTTAAGAACGCTCTGCCCGCTCTCGACATGAAAACCGACAGCGCGCCCAAAAACGCCGACCCGGGGTTAGGGTATATTTTTGAACACACGCGAGAGAAAAAGTGTCTGGTGTTCGTCAATTCGCGTGAGGAATGTGAGGTCGTCACGACCACCCTGCGCCGTTACTGCGAAATACAAAACGAGCCGGACCGGTTTTTGATCCACCACGGCAACCTCTCGGCGTCCTACCGCGAGACCGCCGAGGCGGTCATGAAGGACGACGAGCAGTTTCAGACGACCGTCACCACCGCCACACTGGAGCTTGGCATCGACATCGGGCGGCTTGAGCGCGCCTTTCAGATCGGCGCGCCGTTCACCGTTTCCTCGTTCCTCCAACGGATGGGGCGCACCGGACGGCGGGACAATCCGCCGGAGATGTGGTTCGTCATGCGCGAGCAGGAGCCGGAGCCGAGAGCCATGCTCCCCGCGACGATTCCCTGGGAGCTTTTACAAGGCATCGCACTGGTGCAGCTCTATATCGAGGAAAAATGGGTCGAGCCGCAAAGACAGGGACAGCTCGCTTACAGCCTTTTGTACCATCAGACGATGTGTACCTTAGCCTCCTGCGGCGAAACGGCTCCCGCCGCGCTCGCCTCACGCGTGCTCTCTCTGAATTATTTTCACAACATCACGCAGGACGATTTTAAGCAACTGCTAAGGCACCTCCTATCCATTGACCACATCCAGAAAACGGAGCGGGGCGGGCTTATCGTCGGTCTGAATGGCGAAAGGCAAATCAATTCCTATAAATTTTACGCCGTCTTTCAGGAAAACGAGGAATACACCGTCCGCAACCGGTCACAGGAGCTGGGCACCATCGTCCTGCCCCCGCCCGTCGCTGAAAAAATCGCTTTAGCCGGTCATGTCTGGATTGTCGAGGAGGTCGATCACAAGCGCCACCTCGTCTACTGCGAGCAGGTAAAGGGCACCGTTCCGGCGTACTTCGGTCAGTGCCCCGGCGACATCAACACCAAAATCCTCGAACGCATGAAAACAGCGCTGCACGAAAATACCGCCTACCCCTATTTGATGAAAAACGCCGTCGCGCGCCTTTCCGAAGCGCGCCGCACCGCCGCCCTTTCGGGCATGACAGAGGAACCGCTATTAAATCTCGGCGGCGATATGTGGTGTTTATTCCCGTGGCTCGGCTCCTACGCCTTTTTAGCTATGGAGCGTTTTTTAAAACTCAAATGCGCCCCCGCCTTAGGCCTGTCGGCGCTCGACTCGTCACGCCCGTACTTCATCCAGTTCAAAATGAAAGCCTCAAAAGAAGCTTTCTTCAAAACCCTCCTCGACATGGAAAAACAGCCCCTCGACCCGATGGAGCTGATCTATAAGGGCGAGGTTCCGCTGTTCCAGAAATACGATGAGTTTCTACCCGTCGAGCTCGTCAAAAAAGGCTTCGCCCATGGGGTCTTAGGAATCGAAGAGATGAAAGCGCGGATACGGGGATGGGAAGGAACAAAAATATAAAGCGCCATTTATGACCGCTTGATTTTTTTCGTCGTGGTCTTATTGAATTCCGTTTCCCTGTATGTAATGCGGGCGATTTGTTTATACGGCGGCAAGGTTTTGTTGAGCGTATGTATTTTAACGTCAATGATGTCTTTTATGCCGTCAATGTCAAAGTCGGGATATACTTCCGCGGCGATCAGGTCATTTTCGGCATAGACGATGACCTCTTTGATTTCGTCAATGACCGAAAGATACCCCTCAATTTCCTCGGGATAGACGTTTTTGCCGTTAGAAAGGATAATCAGGTTCTTGACTCTGCCTGTGACATATAAATATCCGTCGTTATCAAACCGGCCGATGTCGCCGGTCCTGAACCATTCGCCGTCAAACGCGGCGGCGTTGGCCTTTGGGTTATTATAATACCCTTTCATGACGTTATCGCCCTTAACCAGTATTTCGCCCTCGCCGTTTTCGTTCGGGCTGTCGATTTTAACCTCGTTGCAGCGGAGCGGAAACCCGACCGAGCCGAGCCTTACGGCTTTGTTGCGGTTAGTCGCAACAACCGGACCGCATTCCGTTATACCGTAGCCGTTGACAACGTTAATCCCGAGCGATCTAAATCCTTTAATATACTTGTCGTCAATATTGGCGCCGCCCGAAACAATCGTCTTCAGCCGGCCGCCGAATCCGTCAAGAACAGACTTGAAAACCTTGCGGCGTATATCGATGCCGACGACCAAAAGCGCGTCACTGATTTTCATCAAAACCTTCAGCGCTTTAGCCTTCCCCTCTTTTCCCGCCGTATTCCATATGCGCTTATACAGGCCCTCGACGACCATCGGGACAAGCGAAAGGTGCTCCGGCTTCACTATTAAGAAGTCGGAGCTTATATTTTTAAGGCTCTTATTGATATAAATAAAATGACCGTGTAAAAGCACGCAGAGAACGCCCGCCACCAAGCCGAATGTGTGGTGCAGCGGCAGCAGAAGCACTGTGCCGTCGTCGATACGCACATTTTGGCATGTCGCAACGGTATCAGCCGTCAAATTTCTGTGCGTGAGCATGACGCCCTTTCCCGCTCCCGTTGTGCCGGAGGTATAGACTATTGTCGCAAAGCCGTCGGGGTCAATGTCTATATCCGCATACTCTCTGTATCCCGCGGCAACCATTTTTTCACCTTCGGCAACGCACGCCTCAAGCTCCCTCATATTGATGGCAACAATACCGGTCAAGTCCAGATCGCGCACCTCGTCCGCATAGGTATCCGCAAAAATAAGCACAGCAGACTTACTGTCATTCAGCAGATGCTGCACCTCGTCTGTCGGCAGGTCTTTATCAATCGGAACAATGACATTACCGCCGCAGGTCACGGCAAAATGCGTCAGTATCCATTTGTAGCTGTTTTCACCGTACAAAGCGATCCGGCAGTCCGTATGCCCATGCATAAACATCCACGAGCCGAGAGCCTCAACATCGGATCTGAACCGTGTATACGATATGGTAACATCTTCATTTTTGTTTTTTGGATAGATAAACACCGGTTTGCTTTTTTGCATTGCCTCACAAGTGATAAGTAAATTTTTTAAGTTATCAACCCGGGGATGCTGATAAAGCTTATAGTTTTTCTTTGACACAGCCCACCTCTATCTACTGTTATCTTCGACCTGCCATTCGGCGTTTTATGTTCTCCAATATCCCATATTTCTGAACCACTCAACATATTTCTTCAGATATTCCTCGCCGATGTCCCCCCATTCAAAGCCGAGGCGTTGCAGGTAATTTACCGTTACATCGTTGTCAATGCGAATATTGCTGTCGTAGTTGAGCTGTCCGTTTTCGTCCATATCGTTGATAAAAGTTTCAAACAGATATTCCGTTTCGCTCTGTTTGGCGGCTGCTTTTAGTGTATCGGTAAACTCTTTGGCGCTCACTGTCCTGACATGGATGCCGAGGTTACTGAGTATTGATAATAGCCTGTCGAGATAGACCACCTTCGTGCTGTTGATATGCAGCGTGTTATGCGTTGTATTGAAATACCGGGCGGCGGTCATTACCGCCTTTGCCGCCTCGTCTATCGGCGTGAATTCGGCGTAAAGCGAAAGCAGATAATCCGGCAGCATACCGAGCTCCACAACGGCTTTTACCCGCTGCGCAAACGCGTTGCTCTCATAGTTCATCTGGAATTTTCCGTCGCTCGCGCGGTTTGTCAGGTTGCCCATGCGCAAAACATTCGCTGGCAGCCCTTCGGGCATTGCCTCATAAACGCACTTTTCCGCCTCAAACTTGCTTCGGGCATAAACGTTATCAAGCGGCTGGCCGATAAACAGTTCTGTTTCTCCGAAATGCTTTTCTTCTTCGCTTCTGTATGAATCGAATTCATCTCCGAAGCTGTTTCCGGAAACGCTCAGCGTAGAGGTGTGCAAAAGGCGGGCGTTTCGTTTCTTCGCGGCTTCGATTATATTTTTGGCGCTTTGGACATTGGCTTCATAAAAATACTTGTACGAGCCGTAATGCTTGACGCTGGCGGCGCAGTTGACGATCGTTTTCACCTCGGGCAGCTCCCTTAGCCCGAGGTTTTCTTTTTGTACGTCGCCGCGCAAAATGACGATACGGCTGCCGAGCAGGTCAAGATACTTGCCGTCAAAGTAGTACCGCAGCAGCTCCTCAAAGCGTTTTTCGGCGTCCCGCTCATCCTTTCCTCTGACAAGGCAATAGGCGGCGCCCGCTTCGCTATCTAAATATTCGGCGAGAACATGGATTCCGAGAAAACCGGTCGCGCC
>CAYYFY010000055.1:0-9239 GCA_964471035.1 uncultured Eubacteriales bacterium | reverse complement strand
GGTTCTTTAACCTGGCTCTGCCGCGCGTCAGGGACTTCCGCGGCATCGACCCGAATTCCTTCGACGGCAGAGGCAACTACTCACTGGGTATCAAGGAACAGCTGATTTTCCCCGAAATCGACTACGATAAGATCGACAAGGTGCGCGGCATGGACGTCTGCTTTGTCACCACGGCGAAAACCGACGAAGAGGCGCGCGAGCTGCTTTCGCTTCTCGGCGCTCCGTTTACGAGATAGGAGGAAACATTGTGGCTAAGACATCAATGAAGATCAAGCAGGCGCGACCGGCGAAGTATTCGACCAGAGCGTACAACAGATGTAAAATCTGCGGCAGGCCGCATGCCTATCTGCGTAAGTACGGCGTTTGCCGTATCTGCTTTCGGGAATTGGCCCATGCCGGTCAGATCCCGGGAATAAAGAAAGCCAGCTGGTAAAAGAGCGATTGCTAAAGGAGGAACTGCTATGCAGATCACGGATTCCATTGCGGATATGCTGACGAGGATTCGCAACGCCAATTCAGCAAAGCACGAAACCGTGCAGATCCCCGCGTCAAACATGAAGAAGGCAATTGCTCAGATTCTTGTTGACGAAGGGTATATCAAAAACTATAAGGTCATCGAAAACGGACAGCAGGGTATCATTGAGATTGCGCTCAAGTACGGTCCCAACAGGTCTCAGGTGCTGACCGGTCTGCGCAGGGTATCAAAGCCCGGCCTGCGCATCTATTCGAACTGTGAGGATATGCCGAAGTTCATGAACGGACTCGGCGTGGTTATCCTCTCCACCTCAAAGGGTATTATGACGGACAGGGACGCGCGCAAGGCTAACGTCGGCGGCGAAGTCCTGGCGTATATTTGGTAAGGAGGAAAGCAGAATGTCGCGTATAGGCAAAAAGCCGATAATCGTTCCTGCGGGCGTCGATGTCAGTATCGACGGCGCCGCCCTTACCGTAAAGGGTCCCAAAGGCACGCTGACCGGAACGCTGCGCAGCGAGATGACTGTCACGCTCGAAAACGGCGTCATTACGGTCACGCGTCCCAACGACGAAAAGGAAAACCGTTCCTATCACGGCCTGACACGCACGCTTATCGCCAATATGGTCGAAGGCGTGAGCACTGGCTTTAAGAAAGACCTTGAAATCAACGGCGTCGGCTACCGTGCTGCCAAGCAGGGCAGCGACCTTGTCATGAACATCGGGTATTCACATCAGGTGATTATGCCGGAGATTGACGGCATCACCATCGAAGTTCCGGCGCCCAACAGGATCACTATTTCCGGTCCCGACAAGCAGAAGGTCGGCCAGTTCGCTTCCGAGGTCAGGGGGAAGAGGCCTCCCGAGCCGTATAAGGGCAAGGGCATTAAGTACGCCAGCGAGGTCATCCGCCGCAAGGAAGGCAAGGCCGGCAAGGGCGGAAAATAACCGAATGAGGTGAATTGACAATGGTACAAAGACCGAACACAAATAAAGCGCGTTTGCAGCGCCATAAGAGGGTGCGCGGCAAGGTATCCGGTACGGCGCAGTGCCCGCGCCTCAACGTATTCCGTTCTCTGCAGCACATATACGCGCAGATCATCGACGACGTGAGCGGGAAGACGCTTGTATCGGCTTCGACGGTCGAGAAAGAGTTCAGCGCCTACGGCGGCAACAAGGACGCCGCTAAAAAGGTCGGCGAGCTGCTTGCGAAACGCGCCGCTGAGAAGAATATCAAAGACGTCGTGTTTGACCGCGGCGGCTACATTTACCACGGCCGTATCGCGTCTTTAGCCGAAGGCGCCCGCGAAGGCGGTCTCAACTTCTAAGAAAGGGAGGAAACACTTTTGGCCAGATATGAAGCAGCTCAGGAAAAATCCGAGTTTCAGGAGAAGGTAGTCGCCATCAACCGCGTATCCAAAACCGTCAAGGGCGGCCGTATCTTCAAGTATGCCGCGCTTGTCGTCGTGGGAGACGGCAAGGGTCAAGTAGGCTTCGGCCTCGGCAAGTCAGGCGAAGTGCCCGACGCTATCCGCAAGGGAATCGAGGACGCCAAGAAGAATCTCGTCCGCATTTCTTTGAAGGGCGCGACCATTCCGCACGAGGTCATCGGCAAATTCGGCGCCGGCGAGGTTCTTCTTAAACCCGCCGCCCCCGGTACCGGCGTTATCGCCGGCGGTCCGGTGCGCGCCGTCGTTGAGACGGTCGGCATCAAGGACATCCGCGCCAAGGCACTGCGCTCCAACAACCCCTGTAACGTCGTCAGAGCGACGATGGAGGGTCTTAAGAGCCTGCGCAACGTAGAAGAAGTCGCCGCCGTACGCGGCAAATCCGTTAAGCATTTCAAGGACTAAAGGAGGGTGGATATGGCAGACATCAGCGTAAAGCTCAAGAGGAGCTTAATCGGCAGCAAAGTGGATCAGATTGCCACCGCCCACGCGCTTGGTCTTTTTAAGATCGGCGACGTGTCGTCCCAGCCCGATAACGCGGCGACGCGCGGCAAGATCAACAAGATCGTTCATCTGATCGAGGTCAAAGAGTAATCGTTCAGAATGCGGGACACTACTGCGAAAGGATGGTTATAAATGAAGCTTCATGAGCTTTCACCGGCCGAAGGGTCGAAAAAGGAAGTCAAGCGCATCGGCAGAGGACCGGCGTCCGGTCAGGGCAAGACCGCGGGCAAGGGTCACAAGGGTCAAAAAGCGAGAGCGGGACGCGGTATGCGCATCGGTTTCGAGGGCGGCCAGATGCCCCTTCAGAGACGGCTTCCCAAAAGAGGATTCACCAATATTTTCGGTAAGGAATTTTCAATTGTCAATCTCTGTGCGCTTGATAAGGCGTTTGAGGACGGAGCGGTTATCGACATAGACGCGCTCAAAGCGGCGGGTCTTGTGACCAAAACGCTCGACGGCGTCAAGGTTTTAGCGCGCGGCGAGGTCACAAAAAAGTTCACCGTTCAGGTCAACGCTTACTCCGAGACGGCGAAGACGAAGATCGAGGCGGCGGGAGGAAAGGCAGAGGTGGTATGAAGTGATCAAGACGATCGTCAACGCGTGGAAGATCGCGGATTTGCGTAAAAAGCTGATCTATACCGCGTTTATCATTCTCATTTTCCGTATCGGCGCCAACATTCCGGTTCCGTTCTTGAACATTGCGGAGACCGGCATCTTAGGCAACGCCGAATCGACCACTTTTCTTTCCTATCTCAGCATGATGACGGGTGATGCCTTCAACTACGGCACCATCTTCGCCATGTCGGTCACCCCTTATATCAACAGCTCCATTATCATGCAGCTGTTAACCGTCGCCATTCCGTATCTGGAGAGACTCCAGAAAGAAGGCGAGGAAGGGCGCAAGAAGATCGCCTCGTATACCCGTTACATGACGGTTATTTTAGGTCTGGCACAGAGCACCGCGTATTACGCATATTTGCGCGCGCAGGACTATTTGATGACCGACGCCACCGGCGCGGATTTCACAGGCTTCTACGCCGTATTTCAGGCTGTTATCGTCATTTTGTGTCTGACCGCCGGCACCGCGCTGATCATGTGGCTCGGCGAGCAGATCAACCAGAGCGGCATCGGCAACGGTATTTCCATACTGCTCTTTGCGGGTATCGTTTCGCGTATTCCGACCGAAGCTGTACAGCTGTTCAGTATGGACCCGAAGGTCGGGAGCTATCTGTACAAAGGAGGCGCCAACGGCGCGTACTACTTCTTAACGCCGCTTGTCGTCGTCATCTATCTGCTCATGGTCGCTTTCATCGTCTGGATGGATAACGCCGAACACCGTATACCGGTTCAATACGCCAAACGCGTCGTCGGGCGCAAGATGTACGGCGGGCAGAGCACGCACATTCCGATCAAGGTCAACATGGGCGGCGTCATGCCGGTCATCTTCGCCAGCTCGATTCTCTCCTTACCTCCGACGCTCGAAATGTTCATTGATAATAAGATCAAAGATACAAGGTGGGAGGACGTTTTCGGCGTTTTCCATACGACCAGTTGGGTCTATCCGGTCATGTACTTTGTCCTTATCATATTCTTCGCGTATTTCTACGCGGCTATTCAGTACAATCCGGTGGAGATGGCCAACAACATCCGCAAAAACGGCGGCGCCATCATGGGCATCCGTCCCGGTAAGCCCACCTCCGACTACATCGGCGGCATTATCGGCAAGATTATCCTCATCGGCGCGCTGCTCTTAAGCGTCGTTGCGCTGTTTCCGATTCTCTTCTCCCTGCTCACCACAACGGCGATGGGTAAGGATGGCGGCATGAACATTACGCTGGGCGGTACATCCATTATCATTATGGTCGGCGTCGCGCTCGAAACGGTGCGCCAGCTTGAGAGCCAGATGATGATGCGCCACTACAGAGGCTTCCTCGATTGAGTAAAGGAGTGCTTATGAAGCTGATACTTCTCGGCGCCCCCGGCGCGGGAAAGGGAACACAAGCCGAAATTCTGACCAAACGCCTGAATATCCCGATCATTTCTACGGGCAACATCATCCGTGAGGCGCTGAGTCTCGGCACCGAAATGGGACAAAAAGCGAAATCGTTCATCGAAGCCGGACAGCTTGTTCCCGACGAGGTCGTCATCGGCATCGTCAGAGACAGAATCGCTAAGCCGGACTGCGCGAACGGATTCATCTTAGACGGATTCCCCCGCACAATTCCGCAGGCTGAGGCGCTCATGGGGCTTACGGATATGGATATGGTCGTCAATATCGACGTGCCTGACCAGACGGTCATCGACAGGATGTCGGGACGCCGCGTCTGCGGCAAGTGCAGCGCGACCTATCATATCACAAATATGCCTCCTAAGAGCGAAGGCGTCTGCGATCTCTGCGGCGGCGGGCTCATCATCCGCAAGGACGATGTCCCCGAGACCGTGCTCGAAAGGCTCAAGGTCTATCACGCGCAGACCGAACCGCTGATACGCTTCTACGGGGAAAAGGGACTGCTGCGCACGGTGGACGGCGTCGCGCCGATTGAAGAAGGTACCGACGCCATTCTGAAAGCGCTTTCAGAGTAACCTTTGATTCAGAAAGCGAAAGCTTTTTGTTCTCTTGCGAAAGGGAGGCCACGCATGATCGTGCTGAAAACGCAGCGGGAAATCGAAGCGATGACCGTTGCCTGCCGCATATCCGCAAAGGCGCTGAAAATCGCGGGGCAAGCGGTCGAGCCGGGGGTTTCTACCGGCGAAATAGACAGCATTGTCAGAAAGTATATCGAGAGCTGCGGCGCAACGCCTACGTTCTTGAATTATAACGGATTTCCGGCTTCGGCCTGTATATCCGTCAACAACGAAGTCATTCACGGGATTCCCGACTTAGGCCGTATCATTAAGGAAGGCGATCTGGTCAGCATCGACTTAGGCGCCGCCCTGAACGGGTACACCGGGGATACTGCCGCCACTTTCGCGGCCGGAGACATCTCCGGTGAGGCGAAGCGGCTGAGGGACGTGACCGAGGAAAGCCTCTACAAGGGCATTCAGGCGGCTATTCCCGGCGGCAGGATCGGCGATATCGGCTATGCCGTACAGAGCTACTGTGAAAAACGCGGTTTTTCAGTAGTCAGGGAATACACGGGTCACGGTGTGGGCGCAAAGCTCCACGAGGACCCCGCCGTCCCGAATTACGGGACTCCCGGACGCGGCGTGCGTCTGTTGCCCGGCATGACACTGGCCATCGAGCCGATGATCAACGCCGGAGCGGCGGCGGTAAAGACGCTTTCCAATCAATGGACGGTCGTCACAGCCGACGGAAAGCTTTCCGCGCACTTTGAGCATACGGTAGCCGTCACCAATGACGGACCCGTCATCATGACCGACTGCGGGTGAGCACATGGAATTGACAATTGGCGCCGTCGTAATACCCAAAGCCGGACGCGACAAGAACAGGCTCATGGCGGTTTTCGGGACGGACGGTAAGACTGTTTCCCTTTGCGACGGCAAGGAACGTCCGATTGAACGCCCGAAAAAGAAGAACATCAAACACATTGCCGTGACCGGCGCGACAGTATCGTCATATGACATGGCGGCAAACGGCAGACTGAAGAAAGCCTTATATTTGCTGAGCGCGGACGCTCAGAAGCAGCGGGGAGGGATCGGTTAATGTCAAAGCAGGACATGATTGAGGTTGAGGGTATGGTTGTGGACGCGCTTCCGAACGCGACGTTTCAGGTAAAGCTCGAAAACGGCCATGTAATCCTGGCGCATATATCAGGTAAGCTCAGGATGAATTTCATCCGGATACTGCCCGGCGACAAGGTTACCGTCGAAATGTCGCCTTACGATCTGACCCGCGGCCGCATCACATGGCGATCCAAGTAATTTTGCAATAGTTTAGGAGGACTTAAATTATGAAAGTCAAACCTTCCGTCAAGAAAATTTGCGAAAAATGCAAAATCATCAAACGCAAGGGCAAGGTCATGGTTATCTGTGAGAATCCCAAGCATAAGCAGCGTCAGGGTTGACCGGCGCATAAGAATATTGGAGGTGTACTGACAAATGGCGCGTATATCCGGTGTCGATTTACCAAGAGAAAAAAGAATTGAGATAGGGCTGACCTATATCCTCGGTATTGGCCGAAAGACCGCCGTCGACATTATCAATGCGACCGGCATCAATCCCGATACGAGAGTCAAGGATCTGTCCGAGGACGACGTCTCTAAGCTGCGTGAATACATCGACCACAACTGTAAGGTTGAGGGCGAGCTGCGCCGTGAAACGGCGTTTGACATCAAGAGACTGATCGAAATCGGCTGCTATCGCGGCGTGCGTCACCGCAAGGGTCTGCCCGTACGCGGCCAGCGCAGTAAGACAAACGCCAGGACCCGCAAGGGACCCAAGAAGACGATAGCCAACAAGAAGAAGTAAGGCAAGGAGGATTCACGAATGGCTGCTACAAAAGGCTCCGCTAAAAAGGGCGCGGCTTCGCATAAGCGCCGCGAGCGCAAGAATATCGACAAGGGTGCGGCGCATATTCAGTCCACCTTCAACAATACGATCGTCACGATCACCGACACGCAGGGAAACGCCGTTTCGTGGGCGAGCGCCGGCGAGATGGGTTTTCGTGGTTCGAGGAAGTCTACGCCGTTCGCCGCGCAGACAGCCGCCGAGACCGCCGCGAAAGCGGCTATCGATCACGGTATGAAGACCGTCGAGGTCTACGTCAAGGGTCCCGGCTCGGGACGTGAGGCCGCCATCAGGGCGCTGCAGCTGGCGGGGCTTGAGGTCACCATGATAAAAGACGTGACCCCGATACCGCACAACGGCTGCCGTCCGCCCAAGAGAAGGCGTGTATAACGAAATTGGAGGTGTAACGCACTATGGCAAGATATACCGAAGCAGTATGCAAGCTTTGCCGCCGCGAAGGTCAGAAGCTCTTTTTGAAGGGTGGCAGATGCTATACCAATAAATGCGCGGTTGAGCGCCGCTCTTACGCTCCCGGGCAGCACGGTCAGAGCCGGAAGAAGGTTTCCGAATACGGTCTGCAGCTGCGCGAGAAACAGAAGGCGAAGAGATTCTACGGAATTCTCGAAAAGCAATTCCACAAGTATTTCCTGATGGCGGAGAGACGCCGCGGCATGACGGGCGAAAACTTGCTCGCCATCTGCGAGAGCCGTCTGGACAACGTCGTCTACCTGCTCGGCTGGGCAAGCTCCAGAGCGCAGGCGAGACAGCTTGTCACCAGAGGTCACTTTGAGGTCAATGGCCGCAAAGCCGACATCCCGTCGATCCTGCTCAAGGCGGGCGACGCCGTCTCGGTCAAAGCATCGCACATCGAAGCCGACAAGCTCAAGGAAATTCTTGACATGAACGGCGGCCGTCCGGTGCCGCAGTGGCTTTCATTAAACGCCGAAGCCAATGAAGCGAAGGTTCTCAATTTACCCGAGCGCAGCCAGATCGACGCTCCCGTCCAGGAGCATCTGATCGTCGAGTTGTACTCCAAGTAATCCGTTCTCCGCAGGAATTCGGCATTCCATATCCACAGGTGACTGTGTAATATAAGGAGGGTTTATGTATGATAGGTATTGAGAAGCCCAGAATAGAGTTCATTGATTCCGGAGACGGTACGAGTAATAACGGTAAGTTCGTCATAGAGCCGCTGGAAAGAGGCTTCGGCACTACGCTGGGGAACAGCCTGCGCCGCGTGCTCCTGTCCTCTTTACCGGGATACGCCATCACCTCTGTGAAGATTGACAATATACTGCACGAGTTTTCGACGATTAAAAATGTCAAGGAAGACGTTACGGAAATTGTTCTGAACCTTAAGGGCGTCATTCTGAAAATTCACGGCGACGGCCCCAAGACAATGTATATCGAGTCGAACGGTCCCGGTTTCATTACCGCCGGCGACATCAAGACAGATTCCGAGGTCGAAATCCTCAATCCCGACCATCTTTTAGCGACGCTCGACGAGGGCGCGCACGTTCAGATGGAGCTTACCGCCGACAAGGGACGCGGTTATGTCTCCGCCGAGCGCAACAAGCAGCTTATGGATCCCGTCATCGGCGTCATCGCCGTAGACTCCATATACACCCCCGTTCACAAGGTCAACTATACGGTGGAAAACACCCGCGTAGGGCAGATCACGGACTACGATAAGCTGACACTTGAGATCACGACCAACGGCACCATTTCCGCGAGCGAGGGCGTTTCCTTAGGCGCGAAGATTTTAACCGAGCATCTCAATCTCTTTGTCGATCTTTCCGATGAGGTATCCAATACCGAAATCATGGTCGTCAAGAGCGACAGCGGCAAGGAAAAATTACTCGAAACGACAATCGAAGAGCTTGATTTGTCGGTGAGATCGTTCAACTGCCTCAAGAGAGCCGGTATCAACACCGTGGAGGATCTGATCAACAAGACCGAAGAGGACATGATGAAGGTCAGGAATCTCGGCCGCAAGTCTCTCGACGAGGTCGTCGCGAAGCTGACCTCTCTCGGCTTTACGCTGCACAGCGAGGACGAATGAGTCCGTATTATGGCAAAGGAGTGAGATAATATGCCCGGTACCAGAAAGCTCGGCAGAGCGACGGATGTCCGTAACGCTATGCTTCGCAATATGGTCACTTCCCTTCTCGAAAAAGGGAGAATGGAAACGACGGCCACGAGAGCCAAAGAAGTTCGCGCGATGACCGAAAAGATGATAACTTTAGCCAAGGTAAATACGTTGGCCAACAAAAGACAGGCACTCGCGTATATCACCAAGGAAGCTGTCGTCAAGAAACTTTTTGACGAGATAGCGCCGAAGTATAAGGA
>CAYYFY010000054.1:0-9333 GCA_964471035.1 uncultured Eubacteriales bacterium | reverse complement strand
GATTCTTAAGCTTGCCCAGCTCCTTGAGCAGGTCGAAGTTCTGCATATTGCGCGCGCCCACCTGAATCAGATCGACGTCCATTAACAGCTCAATGTCGCTGATGTTCATAATTTCGGTGACAATGGGCAGCCCCGTTTCCTTGCGTGCCTCCCTTAAAAGCTCGAGCCCCTCGGCGCGCAGCCCCTGAAAGTCATAGGGGGAGGTGCGCGGTTTGAACGCGCCTCCGCGCAACAGTCCCGCGCCGCCCTCTTTGACTTTTCTGGCAACGCCGACGACCTGATCGCGCGACTCGACCGCGCACGGTCCGGCGATGATTTGGAAATGACCGCCGCCGAATTTTCGCCCGCTGACATCGACCACGGAATCCTGCGCGTGAAACTTACGGTTCGCCTTTTTAAAAGGCTCGCTGATGCGCGTGACCGACTCGATGATGGACAAGCTTTCGAGCAGACCGATGTCAATCTCGCTCGTGTTGCCGATAAGGCCGATGATGCATTTGTATTGCCCTTCGGAAACGTGTACCTCAAGCCCCATGCTCTTGAACCAGTCGCAGAGGTTTTCGCGCTGTTCGGGGGTTGTACCTTGCTTTAATACTGCAATCATGTATATTCACTCCTTAAACATTTATAACTAAGAAACATTAAAGACCGCACAGAGGGAGGAAACATTAAAGGCTGCACAGTTGTGATTCTGTGCAGCCTTAACTTGTTAATCTCCCCGTCAGGATTTTAACAGCACGAATCACTCTTACCCTTTGTAAAAAGGTAAAAGTAAAAGTAGAAATATGCCTTTTTCGCGTTTGCAGATTTCATATGCTGTTCCTTCTAACCGGACGTTTTACTATTTGTAGCACATCCCCGAGCAGATGTCAAGGATTTTTAGAGCAAATTTTTACTTTATTTTACAGAGCGGTGGCAACGCGGGCAGGTTCTGACGTCTGTTTTTATCGGCGCCTGACAGGAAGGGCACCGGAAGGAAACGAGATCGTCGTCTTCTTCCTCTTCTTTTTTCTTTTTCCCCAAGAATTTTTTCAACTTTCTAGAGTCAATCGTCTGTGCTGACCCCTGACCGGCTTTTTTCTTGCGGTAGATCAGTACCAGCATGATTGCCGCGAAAAGCAACAACCCAATGATGACCGCGTTTCTGAACGCGCTGTTTTCAACAAGGCTTAAATTGTTTGAATCAGAAGCCTGTATGCTGGTCGCGAGAATCCGGTATCCGTTTTTTACCGCGTGCGCCGGGATAGCGGCGAATGTAGCCAGAAAAAAGAGTACAGAAAAAACCGCTGTGAACCTTTTCATGCAAACACCCCTCATCGCATAGTCAATTGGTGAATTGTCGGATGGATGGGATACCAACTATATTATACTTTAAATCGTAAAATATAGCTATAGCATGACACGATTTGTCATTGACAAATAATTAAGGTGAAAGTGTCATTAACGCCTTAAAGGAAAGTGCGGATGTTTTTATGGGCGTTCATGATGTGCTCATACATCAGACGCTCGGCGAGTGCGCCGTCATGCGCCTCGATGGCGCAGAATATCGCCCTGTGCTCCTGCACGGAGGGGGCGGCGCGGTCGTGCTTACTGACGGAGAGCCCGCGTACCCGCCGGATGTCGCGGTGCAGCGAGGTGAGCATATGGGTTAAAATGTGGCTGCCGCTCGCTTTGTAGAGCAGGGAATGGAAGCGCGAGTCGAGCTGGCGCACCTGTAAATAATCCTTTTTACCGACATAAAACTCCTGCAGCTCCACAATGCCGCGCATCTCCTCAAGCGCCGATTCCTCCGCGTTTTCGGCAGCCCAATTGGCGGCAAGCCCCTCCACGACCATGCGGATGGCGTAGATGTCGTCGATGTCCTTTTCCGTGATGCCCACGACCACCGCCCCGCGATTCGGGAGCGTGCGCACGAGCCCCTCCTGCTCAAGCTTACCGATGGCTTCGCGGACGGGTGTCCTGCTCACGCCGAGCTCCTCGGACAGCTTGATTTCCGGCAGGGGGTCGCCCGGCTTTAAGTCGCCGATCAGGATACTGTTCTGGAGCGCTTCATAAACCTGTTCGCTCAAAGAGCGGCGGGTCAGGTCGGATACATCTAATTTTTGCATTTTATTGTTCATGGGTTTTACCTCGTGAATCTGCCAGGGCAGATGGACTCTGTCAGCGCGGTCATCTCGTCGTCACTGATGGCGGTAACGCGCCCGTTTTCGTATGCGGCGTCGATCCATTCCTTGATTTTCAGTATCATCGGATCGGTTTTCCCGACAGACCTTTCGCCGGTCAGGCGGAAGTATTGGTTGACCCAGCACGCGATACCGGCCAGTCCCGACACGTCGGTGACCGCGACGGCTGTCTCCCTGCCGAGAATTGTTTGCGTATCGAAAATGTTGTATATCTCGACATCCTTCAGATTGCCGTCGGCATGGATGCCCGCGCGCGTCAGGTTAAAGTCCTTGCCGACAAACGGGGTCATCGGGGGTATCTCATAATCTAGTTCCTTTTGATAGTATTCCGCGATTTCCGAAATAATGCCGAGTGCCATACCGCCGTCGTTCCCGCGCAAGGAGGTGTAGAGCATCGCCATCGTTTCGAGCGGCACGTTGCCGGTGCGTTCGCCGATGCCGAGCAGCGAGCAGTTGACCGCTCCCGCGCCGTAGAGCCACGCGGTGCAGGCGTTGGCGACCCCCAAGCCGAAATCGTTATGGCCGTGCCATTCGAGCAGCTCGGGCGGGACATCGGCGTAGTGCTTCAGCCCGTAGAAAATGCCGGGGACGCTTCTGGGCATTGCCGCGCCCGGGAACGGGACGCCCAGTCCCAGCGTATCGCACGCGCGGATTTTAACCGGTACGCCGCTCTCGCGGCTCAGCTCCCGCAGTCCTTCGACGAACGGCACGACGAAGCCGTAAAAATCGGCGCGTGTGATGTCCTCAAGGTGGCAGCGCGGGCGCAGCCCCGCCGCGATAGCCTCCCTGACCACCGCGAGGTAGTCCTCCAGCGCCTGCGCGCGGGTCATATGCCGCTTTTTGAAGATATGGTAATCCGAACAGGAGACAAGGATGCCGGTCTCCGCTACCCCCAAATCCCGCACGAGCTGAAAATCACGCATATCGGCGCGTATCCACGTCGTGATCTCCGGAAAACGGTAGCCCTTGGCGCGGCACAGCTCCAAAGCCTCTTTGTCCTTGTGGCTGTAAACAAAAAACTCGGTCTGCCGTATAAGCCCGTTCTCGCCGCCGAGAATGTGCATATACTCAAACAGATCGGCGATTTGCTTTGGCGTATACGGCGCGCGCGCCTGCTGACCGTCCCGAAAGGTCGTGTCGGTCATAAAGATGTCCGCAGGCATCTCCATGGGGACGTGACGGTGGTTGAACGCTATTTTCGGCACCTCGGTAAAGGGGAACAGGTCGCGGTACAAATTCGGCTCGGCGACGTCCTGCAGGCGGTAATGGTACGCGTGCTGCTCGAGGAAGTTGCTCTTGTCGTTATAATGGATCATAAATACCCCTCCGAATGTATATCTGTATTCTTGTATACAATTATACATAAACGTATTTGGTTGTCAAGCGAATGCTTTAAAATAACCGCATAATTTTGCCGGATTCAATTTTTCTGTCCTTTATGATCCCGTCATCCGAAATATTGCCGATCAGCAGTTCATCGGTTGGATTATGCGCCTCAAAGCGGCGCTTTGCCGTTTTGGGGCTGTCATTCGCGTAGCAGTAGATACAGCCGTTCATACAGGTGTTGTACGCGCCGATGTCAACGCTTTCGGCACAGCCGCAGCCGGTACGCTGATTTTTGTCGGGGTTAGCTTTAAGCGCACAGCCGCAGATTCTTTCGATAAGCGCCTTGTCGATGCAGCTTCCCCGCTCGATGCCGTAAGCGCTCAAATCCATTTTTTCACAGCAAGCTTTGGGAGTCAGTCCATATACTTTGGCAGTCGCGCCGATAAACGCGCCGAGCGCGGCGATTTCTTCGTCGGCGATTTCCCGAAGCAGCGGATTCTTCAGCTTCGCGTACATATCCAAAAAGCTGACCGTCACGTTTTGCGTATACGGCGACAGCTTTTCGCACAGCCGCTCAAACTGCGCTTTGTGATAATCGGCGGTCAGCGTGTCGTTCAGGATGATCGGGTCGTACCGCCAGACAACGCGTTCTTTCCCGATACGCTCTGAGAGTGCGATAAACGTGTCCTCAATCTCGCTTTTATCCCTCAAACACGGCTCGATAATACGGTCATACGGCGTCAGCGTGAACTGGAAATAATAGGTGTAACCCAGTCGGTCAAGCTCGTCGAGATGGGGGAGCATATTCCGCGCGTCCTTTGTCCAGAACACGATACAGTCAATCACATCGGGCGTCAAAGGGATTTTCGATACCTGCGCGTGATTCATCGGATTGCGTGTCAGGACAAAACCGGCGCGGATGCGGTTCATAAACCAGTCGGCGTAGAAGCACGGAATATCCGTGCGGCGCGAAGCGGAGAGAATCATAGGTAATCACCTTTAAAAAATTGTTTAAATAAATTTATTATACAGCGAATAGTTTCTGTATACAACCCTTTAAATTCGTTATAAAAAAATGTTGAAATCAGCGTTGATATATGGTAATGTAAAATTGCGCATTTATCCAATTAATGTAAAACATTGCAACAGCCAGCGGAAAGGAACGATGAAAGACATGGAAAAACTCACAGCGTTCGTTCTCAGGATGACCGTCATACTCTACACGCTATACCTCGGCTTGCTCTATGCCAATCCTTCACCCGTCAATTATGGTGGCGACACCTTTATCCCGCCCGTCATTCAAAGCCCGATGACATTAGTCGATGAGGGCGAAAGCGATTATGTTATCGTCCGCGGCGCGGATTACGCTCCCGCCGAACTGAAAGCCGCACAGGAGCTGCAGAGCTACATTGAACAGATCAGCGGTTGTGTACTGCCAATTATCACGGACGCCATAACGGTAACCGCGCATGAAATACTCGTCGGCGAGACCGACCGCGAGGGCGGCGCTCTCACGGTTGACCGCGCGGCTCTGGGCGGCGAGGGTTTTGTCCTCAAAGCCGCCGACGGTAAGCTGCTGATTGCCGGAGGAGGCGAACGCGGCACGCTGTACGGCGTTTACGCCTTTTTAGAGGACTATCTCGGCTGCCGCTGGTATACTCCCGAAATGACGGTGATACCAAAAACCGAAACCGTGACGGTGGACGCCGCCCTTGACGTCACACAGAAGCCTTGCTTTGAATACCGTGACGATTTCTGGAATTCCTGTTTCAACGCCGAATGGAAAGCCAAACAAAAGATCAACAGCGACAACGGCGGTGTAATGACCGCGGAGCTCGGGTACGGCGTTTCCTATGCGGATTTCTGCCACTCGATGTTGCGGTTGGTTCCGGAATCGTATTTTGAAACGCATCCCGAGTATTTCTCATACCGCGAGGATAAGGGAGCGCGAACCAGGGAACAGCGCTGTCTGACAAATCCGGACGTCTTGGCGCTTGTTATTGAAAACGCGAGAGCTGCTCTCTTGGCGCACCCCGAGGCCGATATAATGTCCATCACACAAAACGACAATTCCGGATATTGCCAGTGCGAAAACTGCAAGGCGTCCGATGAACAATACGGCGGGCCCTCCGGCACCAACCTCTGGTTTGTCAACGAAGTGGCAAAGACACTGAAAGCTGAGTTCCCCGACGTCGCCTTCGACACCTTCGCCTATACCTATACGCGGCATCCGCCCGTCAATATTACCGCGGAGGACAACGTCATCGTCCGGCTGTGCTCGATTGAGTGCTGCTTCTGCCACCCGCTGTCCGAGTGCGGTCACGAAAAAAACGAAAATATCGTGGAGCTGACGAGCGAAAAGCCGTCGTCTTTTGCCGAGGATATTAAAGGCTGGTCGGCGATATGCGAGCGCCTGTACATCTGGGATTACACGACGGATTTCAGCGATTACCTCATGCTGTTCCCCAATTTTCATGTCCTGTCGCCCAATATGCGGTTCTTTGCTGAAAACAACGTCAAAGGCGTTTTCGAGCAGGGCAACTATACCGGCGGCAAAAGCGGCGAGTTCGGTGAGCTGCGCGCTTATCTTTTAGCCAAGCTGCTCTGGAATCCGGACTGCGATGTGGAATACTACATGATGGATTTCCTTAAGGGATATTACGGCGAGGAAGCCGCGCCGTGTATCAAGGAGTATATAGACTTCATTACCGACAAGTACAGAGTGACCGACCATCTGTTCATTTCGGATTGGAACGATGAGGGTGTAAAGCTTACCGCGAGCGAGAGAGCGCGCCTAAATACCCTTTGGGACGCCGCCGAAGCGAGCGCAGGGGATCAGGAGCACCTCGACAACATCCGCCGCTCGCGGCTTTCGTTCAGGCATTACAAGGCCAATCTGCTGCTTGACGAGTTTAGCCCTCTCAATCCGCAAAGGCTTTCTGAAAACGAAAAGCTGTATAACGATACCCTTTCGTTGGGGATCACGAGAATGAGGGAGAGCAAGACTATCACCGACAGCCCGAATTTCTGGGATATGCCTGTCTCCTGGGGCGTCGACGCTTAAAAACAGAATGCCCGCGGTTTTTTAAGACCGCGGGCGATTTATGATATATCTGCAAGGGGCTGCTACCTATGTAGCCTGATGCGCGCTGAAGCGCATCAGGGGACATTCAGCCGCAGAAGCCGTTGTTACAGCCCATGCAGCACCGTAATATCAGAAGGCTGATGGTCAGGATGCCGAGTACGACGGCCAGAACGATCAGTGCCGGGATAGCGAGAACAAGAGGGAGCGCGAAGATGACGCCGAGGATCAGGCCAAGGGCAAGCGCGAACAGCGCCGCGATGAAGCAGAGTACCTTGCCCGAGCAGCGGCACAGAAGGCTTCTGGTGTCAGAGTTCTGCGAGCAGCCCGCGTTGGAATTCGAGCCGCAGCCCCCGTTGGAATTTGAGCCGCAGCCGGCGTTCGGGTTCGAGCCGCTCGGGCAGCCGCAGTAGGAAGAACCGTTCATAGAGTAACCTCCTTTCGTCTGTGGGTTCAACCTTATAATATGCTGCTGTGTGCGAAATGTGCGCCGCACAATGCGCGAAAAGAAGAGGAAAGAAGGCGTTTATGGATACGATTACTTATAGGCGGCTGTCCGCCGACGAAATCTCCGACAGCTTTTTAGACGATTATCGACGTTATCAGGAAACGAAGCGCTGCTGGTTTTATGAGGACGGCGTGCCCGTGCTCAAAGACCATTTCTATGTCTGGGACTGGGACGCGGACAAGAAGCGGTATATGATCGGGAATCTGCGTGTCTACGCGCGAAAGAACACCGCCTTCGGCGCGTTCTGCGGCGACAGGCTCGCGGGCTTCGCCGCGCTCGGGGACAGCTTTTGCGGCAGTCAGAACCAGTACCTGAATATGCCGTCGCTTCAGGTGTCGGCGGATTTCAGGCATAGGGGCATCGGCAAGCGGCTCTTCAGGCTGATTGCCGACGAGGCTAAGGCGAAGGGAGCCGAAAAGCTCTATATCTCGGCGAACAACTCCGAGGAGTCGCAGGCATTTTACAGAGCCGTCGGCTGCGTTGGGGCAAAAGAGGTCAACAAAGAACAAGCCGAACGGGAACCGTTCGACTGTCAGATGGAATGTGTTTTATAAAGCGGAATAATTCGTTACGCCATAGGTGTATATTATCACACCCAACCGCGGAGCTTGACCGCGGAGACGACACGCTTAACCGCGATGATGTATGCCGCGTCACGCATATACAGGTTCTTCTCCTGAGCCAGTTCATAGACGTCTGTGAACGCTTTCGTCACGGCGTTCTCTAATTTTTCGAGCACCTCGTCGCGGCTCCAGAAATAGTTCATATTACACTGCACCTGTTCATAATAGCTGCACGTCACGCCGCCCGCGTTGCACAGAAAGTCGGGCAGCAGGGCGATGCCGCGCTCCTCGATCAGTTTGTCGCAATCCGGAGTCGTGGGACCGTTGGCGGCTTCGCATATGATTTTGACCTTTGAACTGATCTTCGGCATCACATCAGGCGTGATCTGGTTTTCAAGCGCCGCCGGAATCAGGATGTCCACCTCCTGAGAAAGCCATGCGTCGCCGTTCAGGATCTCATAGCCCAGCGCTTGTGCCTTATCTTTGTCGATGCTTCCAAAGGAATCCTTGAGCGTTAAAAGCTCCGGAATATCGCAGCCGTCCGCTTTTTTGAAGGTATACGCTTTTCCCTCTGCCTGATTCCAACAGGAAACGGCGATGACCCTGCCGCCCGATTGGGTATACATGAGGGCGGCGTACTCCGCCACGTTGCCGAATCCCTGTATACTGGCCGTCGTTCCGGACACGGCAATTCCCATCCGGTCCAGTAACCCCATAAGCATATAGATTACGCCGTAGCCCGTGGCTTCCGTGCGGCCGAGAGAACCGCCCATGCCGACCGGCTTGCCGGTGATCATCCCCGGATACCTTCCGCCGGAGATGGTCTCATATTCGTCGAGCATCCACAGCATATGCTGTCCGTTGGTCATCATGTCGGGGGCGGGCACATCCAGATTGGGTCCGAGCAGGTGATGCAGCTGGCGTACATAACCGCGGCAGAGCCGTTCCTGCTCCGCGTCGGACAGATTGTGCGGGTCGCAGATGACGCCGCCCTTGCCGCCGCCGAGCGGGATGTCCATAACGGCGCATTTCCATGTCATCCACATGGACAGCGCCCTGACGGTATCTACCGTCTCCTTGGGATGAAACCGGATACCGCCCTTGGCGGGACCGCGGGCGTCGTTATGTTTGATACGGAAGGCCTGAAACACCTTTGTGGAACCGTCGTCCATTTTGACCGGAATTTTAAAATGTATCTCCTTCATAGGTTGCCGCAGCAGCTCGCGCGTCCCCTCGTCGAGTTGCAGAACTTCGGCGGCCTTGTCGAATTGCGCCTGAGCGTTAATAAACGGATTATAGTCTGTTAATGACATAGGTGACCTCCAAATGTATTAATATTAATAAATAATATATTTTATAAATGTAAATGTCAAGAAAATTCCGCTTTTTTCGGTTGAGAGTGACATTTTTGCCTTGGGGTGAAAGTGATATTCCGGGCTTATGCCCAGAGTGATATTGAAGCCTTACGGCTTCAGTGATATGATATTTTCCCTTTACTGCCCGCAGGCAATATCACTCGGCGTAAGCCGAATATCGTTGCAGAGCAATATCACTTTCCCGAAGGGAAAATATCGTTGCACCAAAATATAGCGCTTGCCGCGGCAAGCGCTATATTTTGGTGCCGGTGACCGGACTTGAACCGGTACGGTGTTGCCACCGAGGGATTTTAAG
>CAYYFY010000053.1:0-9557 GCA_964471035.1 uncultured Eubacteriales bacterium | reverse complement strand
CGCTGGTCCTGCCCTCGTCGAGTATCTGGAGCAGGATGTTGAACACGTCCGGATGCGCCTTTTCGATCTCGTCGAACAGAATGACCGAATAGGGCTTCCTGCGTACCTTCTCGGTGAGCTGACCGGCTTCGTCATAGCCGACGTAACCGGGCGGCGAACCGATAAGACGCGATACGCTGTGCTTCTCCATAAATTCGGACATATCGAGCCTGATCAGCGTTTCGGGCGTGTCGAACAGCTCGGCGGCAAGCCTTTTGACGAGCTCGGTCTTGCCGACGCCCGTCGGCCCTACGAAAATAAACGACGCGGGACGGCGCTGGGGCGAAATCTGGACACGGCTGCGGCGAATGGCCGCCGCGACGGCTTCAACCGCCTCGTCCTGCCCGATGATCCGGCTTTTAAGCACTCGCTCTAAATCGCCTAAACGGATAAGGTCGCTCTCCATAACCTTCTGGGCGGGGATACCCGTCCACAGGTTGATGACCTTGGCGATGTCCTCTTCGGTGACCGCGTTGTCGTCGGCCTTTGTTTTCAGATCCTTCTCATTACCCTCAAGCCCGATGATCTGCGCGCGGAGCTTAGCGAGCCCCTCGTAGTCGATTTCGCCGTCGCCGCCGATCATATCCTCTTCGTCCTTTTTAAGGTCGTCGAGCTCTGTAAGCAGCATCTCGTACTCGCTGATGGATTTGTTGCGCAGATTGGCGCAGGTACACGCCTCGTCGAGCAGGTCAATGGCCTTATCCGGCAAAAAGCGGTCGTTGATATACCGCTCGGACAGGATGACCGCCTTGTAGAGCAGCGCGTCGGATATGGTAACCTTGTGGTAGTTTTCGTAATAGCCCTTGATACCTAAAAGCATATGATAGCAATCGGAAATCGACGGTTCCTCAACCTTGACCGGTTGAAAGCGCCTTTCCAGAGCGGCGTCCTTTTCGATGTGCTTTCTGTATTCGGTAAAGGTCGTCGCGCCGATGACCTGTATTTCGCCTCTGGACAACGCGGGTTTTAAGATGTTGGCGGCGTTCATGCTGCCCTCGGCGTCGCCGGTGCCGACAAGGTTGTGTACCTCGTCGATAAAGAGGATGATGTTGCCCTCCGCCTTCACCTCATCGACAAGCCCCTTGATGCGGCTTTCAAACTGGCCGCGGAACTGCGTTCCGGCTACGAGCGCCGTCAGGTCGAGCAGATGGATTTCCTTGTCCGCGAGCCGCGCGGGCACTTCGCCCGAGGCGATTCTCAGCGCTAAGCCCTCGGCGATGGCTGTCTTACCGACGCCGGGCTCGCCGATCAGACAGGGATTGTTCTTTGAGCGCCTGCACAATATCTGCGTGACGCGGTAAATCTCCTGCTCTCTGCCGACGATGTTGTCTATTTTGCCCGCTCTCGCCTTGCCGGTGAGGTCGGTGCAGTAGAGATTCAAAAACTTTCTTTCCTTGTTTTTGCGTTTTTCCTTTTTACGGCGTCCCTTATTGTCCTCGCCGTTCTCCGCGGACTCCACGGGCTCCTCAGGCTCCTCGGTCTCCTGCGCGGGCAGCTTTGACGGGTCATTCATCTGCGCCTGAAGAAACGGCATGGTGCCCGCTCCCCCTGGCTGGAAACCGTCCATATCGCTGAGCATATCGGAGAACTGCTCACTGACAGCCTCCACCTCGTCCTCGGTGATGCCCATATTGGCCATCATCTGCTTGATGGGACCGATGTTCATATCGAGGGCGCACTTCATGCAGTAGCCCTCCTGCGTGGTCTGATTGTTCTCGATCTTCGAGACAAAGATCACAGCGGGACGTTTTTTACATTTAGAGCATATCACTCTGTTCATGTGTTTCTCCTGTCATTTTTTCTTTGGTTTCGGCTCGGGATTCTGTCTGGTGGCGAACTGCTTAATGGTGCCCGGCAGATAGCCTAAAAACGCTACGAGCGTAAATACGGCCGATATGGCGACAAGCACGACGAGTACCCAATCGGGTAAGACATAATACTTACTGAACGCGCCAAAATCCGGAGAGAACGCGATAAGTATCGTCATGACCGCGTAAAAAGCGAATGTGGCGTTTTTGCCGAACTTCTCGGCGGGGCTCGGACGCAGGTTCAACGCCAGAAGCGCCGCGCCGCCTATGACCATGATCGCTTCCTTGATTAAAAACACAAGGAATATCCACGAAAACGCAACCAGCGTATCTTTGCTGCTTTCACGGAACTTGATGAAGAGCAGAATCGCCAGCGTGATCTGCGTCAGCTTGTCCGCAACCGGATCAAGCACCTTGCCGAGGTCGCTGATCTGATTGAAGCGGCGGGCAATTTGACCGTCAAAGGTATCGGTAAGCCCCGACACCACGAGCACTCCGACAGCCCATATATAATATCCCCTGTAAAACAGAACGGCAAAGACCGGCACCAGCAGGATGCGGATCAGCGTTAAGAGATTGGGGATTGTCCAGCAGTTTTTAAATAGACCTTTCATACTATGTTTCCTTTCTACAGCACACAAAATACAAAAATTTATCCGTTAAATCTTCCGATAATGGGGTTGCCGCGGTTGACAAGGCTGACGATTTTCGAGTTATCGACGGCTTTTGAGAACGCGCCGGTCGTAAAGCCGCCCAGATAATAGAGAAGCGTACAGATCACCAATACGAAAATGATGCCCTTGAGTACGCCAAGCGCCGCGCCGAGCGCCTTGTTGGCGCTCTTTAAGACGGGCAGCTTGAACACCTTGTTAAGCAGCCTTGTGAGCAGCCCGAACACAATGCTCGCCACAATGAAAATCAAGAGGGCGCAGACAGCCCCCATAATCAGGATGACAACAGGGCGAATGACCGTTTCGGTGACGACCGCCGCGATATTTCCCGCCGATATGTCCGCTTTGGTCAGCGAGTCCGCCAGCTTATCGACGCCGACGCCCATGCTCTTGCTGAACGCGACAATCGCGTCGGGCAGCCCCGCGACGACCTCCTGCACCTGCTTAAGCGAGCTTACCGCGGAGGACTCGCCGAGCTTCTCGGCTATGGAATTCTCAATCATTTTTTTGACGATCTTTTCATACAGAAACTCCGCCGCCGGACGGCTGAAAAGATACGCCGCGGCAAACGAGAGTACCGTCGCTAAAAGATCGAGCACGATTTTCCCGAAGCCTTTTTTAGCCGACCGAACAATGATCAGCACAAATACCGCCAGTAGAACAATATCGATGATATACTGCATCTCTCTCTCCTTATTCGTCGCCGACAGTATATTGCCTGTCGATCTGATCGAGCGAATACAGGTAGACATACCGGCTGTTCCCGAAAACCCTTTCGGTTTTAACCGACAGCGGCACGCGCCCTACACGCTCTCCTTTTAGATTATAAACTAAAACGCCGTCCTCGGCAAGTAAAAAAACATATTTTCCGTCGGTGCAAAGATCGGTCACGTTCTGTTCGAACTGTACCGTGCAGAGCTCCTTCCCATTTTTGCCGGTGACAAACAGCTCACAAAGATTGCTGCCGCCGTATTTGGTGAGCGCCAGCGCCGTCACACCATTGTCCGCGCTTGACAAAAAGCCGAGCTCCGACGGGTAAAAGCTTTTAACCTGCGTCAGTTCGTCAAGACCCTTAAGGGTATATATTCCGCTGTCCGTAAAAATATACAACAGTTTATCCGACAAAAACCGTACCGACAGCACGGTAGCCCCGCTGAAGGTATGTGTATACAGCTCCTCGCTGTAATCGACGCCGAACACATGAACCGTTGATGTCACATCGCCGTCCTTGGCGCCAACACTCGCGGCGGCGATGTATTTGCCGCTGTCGGACAGCGCGACGGAAATCATATGCTCGTAGGCGCAGTTGAAAACAAATATTTGCTCCCCGCTCCTGTCGGTGACATACAGACGGCTCGTCGCGTCGGAGCAGCGCTCGGAAACAGCCGTTTCCCCGTGTTTTCCCCGCTGCATGGTCAGGATATTGCCGTCCTTCACGCTATCCTCGGCGGCGACTTTAAAGCCTTCGAGCACCATATACCCGTCGCCCTTCCTGTCAAAAACAAGCAGGCTGTTTTCCCCAACGGACACGGCGGGCAGAGAAAACGTGTGCGCTTTGGTCAGCTTTAAGTCCCCCGTCCCGTCGTAGAGCCTTACGTCGTTGTCCGACAGAATATAAAAACCGTCTCTTAAGGCACCCATGTTGACGGTATTCTCCGAATCGACCGTCAGCGGAAACGCGCCGCCGTCGTCGCCGAAAATATAGGCGCGCACCCGCGTCGAGACGCCCGAAAAAGGCATGGGACCGAACAGCGAACCGACTATGTATACAACCGCGAAAGCCGCCGCCAAAGCAACGGCAACGGTCACGAGCCTTTTGAGCGCGCTTTTCTTCTTTTTGCGTTTTTTGCCCACGGCGATTACCCCCTATATTTCAAACTCATACGTTACTTTATTCAGATACAGCCCCTGCGGCGGCGCGGTAATGCCGGCGCGGTCGCGCTCGCGGCTCCCGATGATGTCCAAAATCTCCGCCGCGCCGATTTTTCCGCGTGCGATGTAGAGCAGCGTACCCGCCATAATGCGCACCATATTGTAGAGAAAGCCGTCAGCCTCTACGGAAAACCTGACGATTTCTCCCTGACGGGACACCGCGCAGGAAGTCACCGTGCGCACCTTCGATTTCGCGTCGCTGCCGGCACTGCAAAAGGCTGAAAAATCGTGCGTGCCGACATAGTCTAAAGCCGCTTTATGCAGGACGGTTTCGTCGATTAACCCTGAATCGTGAAAGGCGCGGGTATGGTAAAACGGATCGCGCAGCGGCGCGTTGTGTATCAGATAGACATATTCCTTTCTGACGCAGGAAAAGCGGGCGTTAAACTCCGCGGGCACTTCCATACAGCGCGTCGCGACGGCGTCAAAGGGCAGATAGGTATTCAGCGCGTACACGAACCGGTCAGTCGGAACACTCGACGCGGTTTTGACCGAGAAGCAGAACATATTGGCGTGTACGCCCGCGTCGGTGCGGCTGCAGCCGGTAAGAGCCGCGTTTTCCCCCGTGACGCGAAAGAACGCTTGTTTGACCGTATCCTGAACGCTCAGAGCGTTTTTCTGACTCTGCCAGCCGTGGTAGCGCGTTCCGTCAAAGGTCATGGTGAACAACAGATTCCTCATGGCATCAACCTCAGAGAATGTGCGCGAAATACGCGTTCATAACGATAATTCCCGCAAGCAGCAGCGCCGTACCGAAAACGGCGGCCGCGTCCCTGAAACCGATGCGCGGCTGCTTCATGCGCGTGCGCCCCTCGCCGCCGGAATAGCAGCGGCAGGACATGGCGTCGGCCAGCTCGAAGGCGCGCTTGATGGAGGAGACGAACAGCGGGATAAAAATCGGGAACATCGCTTTGATTCTGCTGACTAAGCCGCCCGTATCAAAACTCGCGCCGCGCGCCTTCTGGGCGTTCATAATGCGCTCGATCTCCTCGATTATAGTCGGAATAAAGCGCAGGGCGATGGTCATCATCATGGCAAAGGTGTGCACCTCGATTTTGAGGAGCTTTAAGGGTGAAAGCAGGCTTTCGATAGCATCGGTCAGCACCGTCGGGGACGTGGTATAAGTGAGCAGAGAGCTGACGAGAATCAGAGAGAGGATGCGGATGACAATGAACGCCGCCATAATCAACCCTTGTGCGGTGATATGGATAAAGCGCCATTCAAAGAGCATACTGCCCTCTTTGATATAATAGAGCTGGAATACAGAGGTGATAATTAAAATGGGGATTAAGGGTTTAAAGCTCTTTAGGATGAGCTTCGTCGGCAGGCGCGTCAGCAAAAACGACACGAGCACGAACACGGAAAACAGTCCGAGCGCATAGAAATTTTTACAGAAAAAGACGAGAACGAGTACAGCCGTTACCAGCACGAGCTTGACGCGCGCGTCGAGCTTATGAATGAAGGAATTGCCGGGGAAGTACTGACCGATGGTGATGTCCTTGATCATGCGCGCGCCTCCCTTAAAACGCCGAGAAGCGCGTTTTTCGCATCCTCTGCGCCATAGATATCCGTCGGCACGGGAACGCCCCTGTCCTTGAGCTTCAGGAGCAGACGCGTGATCTCGGGGACGTCGAGTCCCATCTCTAAGAGCCGCCCGCTCTGTCTGAAGACCTCTTTAACCGTATCGTATAAAACGGCTTCTCCCTCGTTCATGACCAGAACGCGGTCGGCTAAAAGCGCGACATCGTTCATGTTGTGCGACACGAAAATGACCGTTTTGCCTGTCTGCTTATTGTAGTTCCGTACGAGCTCGACGATCTCGCGGCGCCCTTTAGGGTCAAGCCCCGCGGTCGGTTCGTCGAGGATGAGCACCTCGGGACGCATAGCCATGACCCCCGCTATAGCCGCGCGGCGCTTTTCGCCGCCGGATAAATCGAACGGGGACTTATTGAGCAGCTCCTGCCGTACGCCGGCGTAGCGCGCCGCTTCGGCGACGCGTTCTTTTATCTCGGCGTCAGACAGCCCCATATTTTTGGGGCCGAAAGCAATATCCCGCTCAACGGTCGATTCAAAGAGCTGATGCTCGGGATATTGGAAGCAGTAGCCCACAAAAAACCGCGCCGCGCGCACGCTCGCCTTACTCTCCCAGATGCTTTTGCCATTGAGGAGCACCTCTCCGGCGGCGGGCTTCAATAGCCCGTTCAAGTGCATGAGCAGCGTGCTTTTACCCGAACCGGTATGACCGATGACCGACACGAGCTCGCCTTTTTCAAATCCGACGCTGACATTGTGCAGCGCCTCGATCTGAAACGGGGTTCCCGCGCCGTAGATGTATTTCAGATTTTTAACCTCAAGAATCGCCATGCCGTCTCTCCAAAAGCGCCGTAAAGGCTTCGATAAATTCGTCGTCGGTCAAAGCCGCGTCCATATTTTCGCCGCTCTGCCCGAGCATGAGCGAAAGCTCGAGGGGTTTTGGCAGCTCAAGCCCTATTTGCTCTAAAAGCGCCCTGTTTGAAAACACCTCGCGCGGCGCGCCGTCCAGACGGATATGTCCGGAGTCCATAACAATGACGCGGTCGGCATAGACCGCCTCTTTCATGAAATGGGTGATGAGAATGACCGTCACGCCGAGCTCGTCGTTTAAGCGGCGGATGGCCGCGTAGACCTCCTCTCGCCCCTTGGGATCGAGCATGGCGGTCGGCTCGTCGAACACGACGCATTCGGTGCGCATGGCTAAGACTCCGGCGATGGCGACCCGCTGCTTCTGTCCGCCGGACAGCCTGTGCGCCTCATGGGCGCGATATTCGTACATCCCGACGGCTTTCAGAGCCTCGTCGACGCGCTGCCGTATCTCCCCGGAGGGCACGCCGAGATTTTCAGGTCCGAAAGCGACGTCGTCCTCGACGACCGTCGAAACAATCTGATTGTCGGGGTTCTGGAACACCATGCCGACAATCTTTCGTATGGCAATCTCATTGGCTTCGTCGCCTGTCGGCATAGAGCGCACCGTCACGCCGCCCTGTGTCGGCAGCAGCAGCGCGTTCGTCAGCTTTGCCAGCGTCGATTTCCCCGAGCCGTTGTGACCGAGGATGACGGTGAACTCCCCCTTATACAGTGATATGTCGATGTCGCTTAAGGCGGGGGGGCTTCCCTCGTCATAGACGAAGGATGCCTTATCAAATTGTATCAGTACATCTCTGTTTTCCATTAACTTCTCCAGACCGCGGTCGAACCGCACGGCAGAATCAGTCCCGAGGCCGAAGCTAAGAGACCGATTTCGTCGGCGGCAGCCTGTCCGCCGAACCGTTCTTTCATGACCGCGTCAAGTATCGTGCTTATTACGCAGGGCGACAGCCCCGCCGTGTAGGAGCTGACGACGACCGCTAAGGGTAAGTCCGACAGCACACCGGCGCAAAGGCTTATAAGCCCGTAAAGCTCGTCCTCAAGCTTCCATATCTCCCCCGAAGGGCCTCGCCCGTAGGAGGGCGGGTCCATCAGGATAATGTCGTATGTATTGCCGCGCCGGATCTCTCTGGCGACGAACTTCTGGCAGTCATCGACGATCCAGCGCACTTTTTTTTCGGCGGCGTCCGACAGCGCGGCGTTCTCCTTCGCCCAGGCGACCATGCCCTTGGCGGCGTCAACGTGGACAACCTCCGCACCCGCTTTGAGAGCGCTGACGGTTGCCGCGCCCGTATAGGCGAAGAGGTTTAAGACCTTTACGGGGCGTTTTGCGGTCTCAATCAGGCTTTTGACCATGTCCCAATTGACCGCCTGTTCCGGAAAGACGCCCGTATGCTTAAAGCCCATCGGCTTTACTCCGAAGGTCAGATCGCGGTAGGAAAGCCTCCACGACGCGGGCACTTTTTTATAGTATTCCCAAGATCCGCCTCCCGCGGCTGACCGGACGTACCGCGCGTGGGCGTTCTCCCAGAGCGGGCTGCGTTTTTTCGTATCCCAGATGACCTGCGGGTCGGGGCGTATGAGCACAATGTCTCCCCATCGCTCAAGGCGTTCCCCCGCGGTGCAGTCGATGAGCTCGTATTCCTTCCAAGAGTCTGCAACGCGCATTATAAAAGCCTTTCCTTGACGACCTCGACGATTTCCTCGGCGAGGACGGTAATCTTTTCCTTATCCTTGCCCTCGAGCATGACGCGCACGAGAGGCTCTGTCCCCGAGACGCGCACCAGCACGCGCCCGTCCTCGCCGAGCTCGGCTTCGGCGGCGGCGATCGCCCTTTGAATCTCCGGATCACGCGGGAGCCGCGCCTTGCCGAAATCCGACACGCGGACATTTACCATCGTCTGCGGGAATATTTTCATTCTGCCGGCGAGCGCCGAAAGCTTCTCCCCTGTGGATGCCATAATCTGCAGCAGTTTGATGGCTGAAAGCTGACCGTCGCCGGTCGTCGCGTAGTCGAGGAAAATGATGTGTCCGGACTGCTCGCCGCCGAGGTTGTAGCCGTTCTCGACCATGTTTTCAAGGACATATCTGTCGCCGACCTTCGTCTTTTCGCAGAGGATGCCGTTTTCCTTACAGAACTCGAAAAAGCCCATATTGCTCATGACCGTGACGACGGCGGTATCCTTTTTGAGCAGCCCCCTGTTCTTCATATACGCGGCGCAGACGGCGATGATCCTGTCGCCGTCTACGACGTCGCCCTTCTCGTCAACCGCCAAAAGCCGGTCGGCGTCGCCGTCAAATGCGAATCCGGCGGCGCAGCCGTTCCTGACGACGAAGTCGCGCAGCCTGTCAAGGTGGGTCGAGCCGCAATTGTCGTTGATGTTGACGCCGTTGGGGTGGGCGCTGATGAACAGGCAGTCGACGCCCAGCGACATAAACAGCTCGGGGGCGATGACGCTGGCGCTGCCGTTGGCGCAGTCGAACGCTATTTTCAAGCCCGCGACGGGACTTGTCGCGCTGCTTTTCAGGTATTCGACATAATCGACCCGCGCGGTTTTGGAATTTTTAATCCGCCCGACCTCTCCGCCGATCTTCACGGGCGGCACGGCGCTTTTGTCGAGGATGATCGACTCGATCTCCTCCTCAAGCTCGTCGGGAAGCTTATACCCGTTATTTTGAAAAATCTTGATGCCGTTGTACTCGC
>CAYYFY010000052.1:0-9564 GCA_964471035.1 uncultured Eubacteriales bacterium | reverse complement strand
GCTGTAGCTGTACTTCGCGTCGTTGAATATACTGAGTCCCACGGTATGTTCGCCCGTCCCCGCTCCGCTGATATCCAGCCACTCGTGGATGGGGAACTCGACGCCGTCCACAGGCCGCTGGATATGCGAAAACGGCAGGGAAACATTCAGCCGCTCGTTGATATACGGCGTCCTGACAAAGATTTTCAGCATCCTGTTTTTCTCGTGCCAGTCCGATATTACCTTAATATCAACGCGCTCTATGTCCTTATACACCGTAAATTCCTGCGCGACGCGGCTGTTTTCAGCCGTATATTCCGCTCTTACCGTCGCGGACACCGCACCTCTATTTATCAGCTCCATTTTTTCGAGCTGGAAGCCGGCAATTGGTCTGTCGTCGTATACCCAGCAGCGGTGCCCCCATGTATCGCCTCTGTCCTCCATGATTTTCGGCACACAGGATGTTTCCAGAATAAAATCCGCGCAGTCGCTCTTGCGTATGAAGTGCTCTACAAAGCCGGTTTCAGGCGAAATCTCAAGGCGAAACAACCCGTTATCAAAGGTAAAATCATCGCATTTCACTTCTTTGAATACCTTGGGTTTTTCTTTCAAAAGCCAGTATGTTCTATACGAATACGCCTCCATATCGGCAATAAACTGAATGGTGGATTTGAACTCGTTCCTGTTTTCCTGAAGAGGGATCTCTTTGTTTTTATCATCGACAAGCCGGTATTCCGGAAAGTCGCGCATGGGAAGCTCCACAGGCAAAACGGATACCGGAATTTTTCCCCTTACGCCGCTCGGATTAAAGACGACAACGGGGTAAGAGCCGTCGATCTGCGGCGTGTCAATACGCCAGGCGATAGCCTCCGCAGCTTTGTTCAGAGCTCTTGAGGCTATGGAAATCGCTTCCTTTTGCTGCTCGTCGGCGTCAAGATAGGCTTCCTTTATGGAGGTGCCGCCCATCGTGTCGTGGAATTGATTGAACAGCACATTCTTCCACCCAAGACTTATGTCGGCGGGATAGGCAGACTGCGTCAGATTTTTTGCCATAACAGAAAGCGCTTCCGCCGCGAGAAGCCTGTACTCCGCCTTGCGGTTATACTTTTTGATAGCCGCATGCGAGGAGTAGCAGCCGCTGGCATGGTGGAAAAGGTCGTCAGCCACTGCCGGAGGATGCGGGATTTTTTCAGCCGCTTCCTCAAAAAACGCGTCTGGCGACGAAAAGATCAGCTCGGGCAGACTGTCGTCCTTCTGCATTGTCATAATGCTTTCAATATTTGCCTTTGTGGGACCGCCGCCGTGATTGCCGATACCATAAAAGCACATCCCTATACCGCCCTTGTTATCTACGGTTTCAAGGTGCGTTTTTAAGTGGCCGTGCAATTCCTCCCTGCCCGAGCCGTAGGTGTGGTTTAAGCGGTAGCACGGTATTGTACTGCCGTCGGGAGAACGCCAAAGGAAATAGTCGGCGGGCAAGCCCTTTTCAGGCGGTGACGGACGGACAAAATTATAGAATTCTATGCCGCTTTTCTTTAATATCTGCGGCAAGCCCGCGTTGTGTCCGAAGCTGTCCACGTTATAGCCCGTCCGCGCGATTTTGCCAAACTTCTCATAAAAATACCGCTGGGCATACAGAGCGTGCCGCGCGAAGCTCTCGCCTGACGGGATATTGCAATCGGGCTGTATCCACCAGCCGCCCGCTAAAACCCACCGCCCCTCTTTGACTCTTTCCTTGATTTCCTCAAACATGGCGGGGTCGGTTTCCTCCACCCAATTGTAAAAAGCGGCGGAACAGGCAGTAAAAATAAAATCGGGGTATTCCTTCATTCTGTCAAGAGCGCTGCGGAAGGTGAACAGCGCCTGATGATAACCGTCATACCATTGCCACATCCAGACGGGGTCAAGGTGAGAGCTTCCGATCATATGTATTTTTTCCTTTTTCATAAAATACCCTCCTCTAAGCCGTTTTCTTTTAAGAAAATAGGACGAGGAACCTGTCCCCATGTCCTGTTATCCCCATGTCTTACTTGTATAAGTCCTTCCTATTTCTTTCTCGGCTGACTACGGCATCTCCGGTTGCCGGAAACTGTGAAAAAGCAATTTCAAAAGCCTCAATGTTTTCGCAGTAATAGTCCCTTCTTTTAACAGCGAATACAACATCTTCAAAAGCATATCTGTAGCGTTCTTCCATAAATGTCTTATGAAACGCGTTCGCCACCACCATAGGCGGGTTATGGAACGCTCCGCAGCCAAAGGCGCCCAACACTATCGAGTGTATTTCATTTTCAATCGCGACTTCCAGGATGTTGACAATTCTATGCTCGAACATAGGCTGTAATTCTTCGGCAGGAAGCGCAAAGCTAATATTGCTGAAAAGCGGAGCGGCGCATGTAATCACATCAATAGTTGCCCATTCGTCTGTGTACTCTTGAGTAACCGTACATTTGATGTTATCCGGAACATATCCGACATCCTTTTTAAAAAAGGTGACATTTGGCGAATAAACAATCCGGTCTGACGCTAAAAACTTCGTATTAGAACTATTAAAACACGCCAATTCATTGTGAAACTGGTAGTAAGGGTTTGCTTCCTGAGATGTTAAACAGTTATACAAATTGCTTGCGCGACATAAATACTCTTCTTGCGCGTCCGCCCCTCCTAAAACGCCCCCGCCGGGCTCAACCGAATTCGCGAAATTCAGCACGGCTGTTTTCTTTCCGCTATTCGCGTATAAAAAAGCCGGTATCAAGGTTAAATTTTCTTCAAAATAGATTTTCGGATTGTCATAGTGAAAGGACTTTGAGGAACGAAATCCCTGATTATAGATTTTTGTATTTGAAACAGCTTGCTTTGTCAGTTCTTTTAGTGTTTCATTTTCTTGAATTCTCCGCTGTGTGTCATTAAACACCTCAATATTTTGATTCATACAACAACCACTCCTTTCCGGCATTAACGATAATCTACCCGCGTTGCCTATGAAACAAGACGATGAACCTGTCCCCATGTCCTGATGTTTCATAAAAAGCATTCTAACATCTAAAACGCGGCGGGCTTCTCTGAGCCCGCCGCGCTTTTTATGAGGCGACGTTGATAACGATTTTGTGAATGACTCCGAAGGTGAAGTCGAAGATGAACGGGAACGCGCACGCGGCGGCGACCGACGTCAGTACGCTGACGGAATACCTCTCCAGATACGCGCCCGCGACGGCGACGGCAACAAACGGGGCGAGCAGGATTTTGCTCACTAAGCCTTTTCCGTTTTCGCCATAGACACTCTCCTTGAGCGAGAGCGCGTCCTCAATGGAGGGGAACACATTGGCATAAAGCGAGATGCCGAAATAGAGGAAGGTCATCGCCAGAGCGTTCACGACGCCCGCGTAGATAACCATGTAGGAGCCGTAGAGCAAAAACAGCGAGCCGAACCCAAAATTCAAGAGCATCGGCAAGAAGCACATGAGGAGCGACTGCTTCGTTTTGGTTAAAAACTCGTGCTCCATGTGGCTGCACATCTCCGAAACCTTAAAGCAGCGTATATCCTCGATGGGTAATTTCAATATCCTGCACACACAGTACTCCCAGAAAGCCCGCACGCCCGAACCTAAAAAAGTCAGCGCTCTTGTGAAAAAGAAAAGTATATCCATTGTTTTATTCCTTTACGTTTAATATGGCTGCCGACAGCTTTAAATAACGTCATAAGTGCCGGAGGTGAATATCTGTTTGGCGGTCTTCTTGCCCTTGAAATATGCTTTCATCGTATCGGAGTACTCCACGTCATGAGATGCCAGCAAATCGTCGGCTTTTTTCAGCGCGGTTTTGTTCTTGGATTCGTTTGCTGCCAGAGCGCAGGTGAAAATGGTTTCAAGGTAGACGTCCACCTGAATTTTTTGATCGACGATGTCCTGCAGGAGCTTAAGCGCTTCGGCGGATTTGCCGCTTAAAATCCACATAATGGCTTTTTGACGGTAAAGCTCGGAGTTTTCGCCGCCGATTTTGAGTCCCGCGTCGCAGGCCGCGATTCCATTTTCATAATCTCCCTGAATCCGGAGAGTCAGCGCGCGAAGGTAATAGGTGTAAATATCCTCGCTGTTCTGCGCGGCTATTTGGTCGGCAATGGCGAGCGCCTCTTCATATTTGCCGCTTTTAGCGTAGCTTACACCCAACTCATACCCGTAGAGCCAGACGCGGTCAGGAGATGCCTCGCTGATCTTTATAAGATAATCGGAATTGTCCTTTGAGGAATCCTTCGTTTGCAGCAGCGAATACTGGAAGATCCTTATGATGTCCGCATCGTAAACCGCCTCGATCTTTTTGCCGGAATTGAAAAGCAACACGGACAGTCCCCCCGTCGCTTTCGGCGCCTCGATCTCCACGGTTTTGCCGATATACGTCTCCAGTTCGGCTAATATCTTTTCGTACGGTAAATCTTCCTCATCTTCGCTCTGATATTTCTCGCCGATCGCCATATAGGCGTCCAGCGTGGCTTGCCTGACTAGAAGCTGATTGCGTAAATCATAATACTTGCGGTTCCAGGGCAGCTTATACTCCAGAGGCGATAAAACGGCGTCCAGACCGTCGGCCATATCCTGCGCGGCGCTGATGGAGGTGATGGAATTAACCGACAGCGCGATCGCCTTGAGCGCCGGACGTTCGGCGGTCATGGAATCGGCGCTGAACAGCTCACCCGCTTCCGCATACTTAGCCGCGGCGCTTGTGTTTTTGTGCTGAGCGGCAAGATTCTCCGCCTGCCGGATAGCGTACAGCTTATTGAAATCGGAAAAGAAATGGTAACCCGACACGACGGCGAGCGCAATGACTACCAGCGCCAGCACCCAATACTGAAGCCCTAAAGGATAATGGCGCATGCCTTCGCGGCACTTCGCGCAATATTCGTAATCCTCGCCGAAGGCGGTATCGCGGCGGCGCTCTGAGCAGCAGCGGCAGAGCTCCTCCTCGGGAATAATCTCCTTCTCCACCTGCTCCTTGATCTCGTCGAGCTCCTGAATGATTTCCTCCTCCGCTCCGGCGTCGGCGCTTTCATTCGCTTTTTTCATCTCGTCGCGGAACAGTACCGTCAGCCGTTCAAGCTCGCCGGTAAGCTCGCCGTCAGTGTTCTTGTCGTTGTCACTTTTTACGGTTTCATCGTTTTCAGGCTGTCCGGAAACGGGTTCTAAACCGTTTTCCGGTGTTTCTTCATTCTTCGGTAAATCTTTTTTATTGTCGTCCAAGGCAGTTCCTCCCTTGCGTTAATAGATGTATCATATCATTTTCATCTGACAATATCAAATAAATTAGGTAAAAATTTATGAATTTCATAAATTGTTTACACTTTTAGATGGAATGTCTTCACTTCAAACGGGGTAATCGTGAATTCCAACGCGTCGGTATCCGCAGAAACCGGAACCATGTTTTCCTCCATCATATCGCATTCGCTGACCGTTTTCGCTTTCAAGGGCAGGTTGATTTTCACCCTTGTGCGCCGCCCCTCGGCTTCATAAACCCTGAGAATGAAGCCTGTGCCGTCCTCGGCCGGTTTCAACGCGTCGAGAATGACATTTTTGGCCGATACTTCAAGCAGCGACCGCGCGGCAAAGGGCGTGCCACTCTGGGTAACGCCGCAAAAGACAGCTTCAAGCGGATTATTAAGCTCAAACGCCCTGCCCACCGTGCCGCCGTCCTGCCAGCGGTTTAAGTGCGGATACAGCGCGTAGACAAAGGTGTGTCCTCCTTTATCGGCTGTGGTGTCGGGGCAGTTGGGTGAACGCAGCAGCGTAAGGCGCATCCGGTTGCCGTAAATATCGTAACCGTATTTGCAGTCGCTCATAAGGCTGACGCCGTAATCGGTCTGTGACAGGTCCGCCCACTTATGGGCAGCCACCTCGAATTTTGCCGCGTCAAAAGGCGTGTTCCTGTGCGTCGGACGGGTAATGGCGCCGTGCGCTATCTCATATGAGGCTTCCAAAGCGCGGATGTCCGCGGTAAACGCCGCCTTAAGCGTCTTTTCGGTCTCCTGCCAGTCTGCCCCGGTGTCAAAGAGCAGCGTATCGCCTCCCGCGTACAGGACGACGTGCTGGGTAATCACCGAATCATGGAAGCGGTACGTCATCTTAAGCGCCCCGCGCAGCGGCGAGCTCTCGACGACCTCGACGCTCTGCGCTTTCAGCTCCCAGCATTTCCTGTCAAGATCGGCTTCCAGATTCCACGCGCTCTCGTGAATCGGCTTATCCTGAAATACGGTCAGCTGATTGCCCGTACCTTTGAGAATCTCACGGTCAAAACGCTTATCGACAAGGCTCACGATGCGGCCGTCCCTGTCAAACAGAACGCGTAAGCATTCGTTTTCCAGGCGCTCTGCCGAAGCAAAGACCGGCATTGCCGAAGACGGCTCGGGGCTTACGAAAAACGCCTTATATCCGGCGGACGGCACGCCTTCGGCGATAAACTCGGCAAAGCACGCTCCGTCCTTTTCATAAAAGATCGACAGCATCTCCTTGCCCGCGGCGTCGCGGACGCTGCCGCCTATGGCGGGTATCTGTACCCGCACGGGCGCCGTGACTTCCCAGGTATTCATGTTCCAGACGGCGACCGCGTCTTCAGGCACGCCCAACACTTCCCCAAGCGCCTCAAAAGCTTTTGCCTTGATACCGATGCCGATGCCGGTCATGCGCGCGTATTCCTCGCGGCAGACGTCGTACACCTCATGGATCGAGGTGCCGGGCAGAATGTCGTGGAACTGATTGATCAAAAGCAGCTTCCAGCCCTCTTCAAGGGCGTCCGCCGGAGCGGGAAGCCCCGCGAACAGCGCCGCGAATACGCTGATCAGCTCGGCGTTTCGGAATAAAAATTCTCCGTAGCGGTTGTACTTCTTGACAAACGCCTGACTCGTATAGGTTCCCCTGTGGTTTTCGTAATACAGCTCGCCGTCCCAGACGGGAAGCTCGTTTTTCTTTTCCTCAAGGATGTTAAAGAACGACGCTACCGTCCCCTCCCGCGAGGGCGTAAGACCCGATATCTGAGAAAGGGCGCGCCCGTTTTCGACCATGGCGTAGGTGCAGCCTCCGCCGCCGTCGCCGTAACCGAACATACAGAATGCCGTATCGGCGACATCCGCCTGCCTGTCGCCGTGAAAGCTGTGTTCAACGTCGGCCGCCGTATAGTCGCCGCCGTAGCCACGCGGGGTCAGATAGGCGAGCACCTCGTCGCCGCTGTGCGCGCGCCAGATAAACTTCGAGTGTGGGAACGGGCTTGTGTCGTTACTGTTAAGCTTTGAAGTTAAAAAATATTTCAGCCCCGACTTTTTAATGATCTGCGGCAGTGCCCATGTAAAACCGAAGCAGTCGGGGAGCCAGTAGACCTCCGAGCAGACGCCGAACTCTTTTAAGAAGAAACGGCGCCCATAGAGCAGCTGCCGTATAAGCGATTCGCCGGAGGCGATATTGGTATCGGCTTCGACCCACGCCGTACCCGTAATTTCCCACTGCCCGCTTTTGACCTTTTCCTTGACCTGCTCAAAAATATCGGGATAATACTGTTTCATGAAATCGTACAGCACCGCCTGACTCTGGCAAAAACAAAAATCGGGGTACTGATCCATCAGTGCCAGATTGTTTGAGAAGGTGCGCGCGGTCTTGCGGACAATCTCCTTGACAGTCCAGAGCCACGCGACATCGAGATGGCTATGGCCGGTCATAACTACTTCGCCCCCGCTGTTTTTCGGCATATCGAGGAGCCGTTGCTTTAAAAGCGCGTAGGCGGCGGGAAGGCTTGCCAAAAAAATGTCCTTGCCCATATCAAAATCGAGCGCGTGTACCGAATCGTCAACCGCGCGCATAAGGCGGCTTTGCGTGACCTCGTCTTTGACGGCACGCGCGCCCTCGGCGGTGTTTTTCAGTAAAAACCAATACTGCTCGCACAACTCGTCTACGGCGACAAGGCACGCTGTCTTTAATGTATAGCGTACCGTCTTTTCGCCTGCCATGGCATTGTCGCAAAATCCGCCTGAGTTAACGGTCGCCTCGACCTCAATGTCATAAACTGTCCCGCACCGCGCCGGACTGCCGAGCAGGAGCCTGTCCCTGTGTACCCAGCCGGAATTCATCGCGGAGCTTACCGCCCCGACGATTTTGCCGTTGATACGCACGAGCGCCTCCCCGCCGAAGTCGATTTCCAGATAGACCTTTTTACCGTCCATTTCAGGCGGTACGGCGACGCTCGCCTTAAACCACGACGTCAGATCGTAGCCGGTCTCCCAAGTGTCCTTAAGGGTGACCTGCGCCGGAGTGCCCTCGCGGTATGTAAACGCGTTCGGCGACGTATGAACGCCGTCGCGCTTGCTCCAGAGGGGAATGGGCAGCTCGTCGGTGACCATATAGCCGCTCACCTGTTTGACCTGATTTTCAATGACCTTGAATTTACTAAAGCTCATATAATTATCCTTTCCGATTACATTTCTTTCAATTGCAGCGGAACTTTTTCGCCAAGCAGACGACCGGCGATGCGTAAAAACGCTCCCGTCGAGGGCGCGCTGCGGCTCAACGGCTGCCCCGCGGCGACGAGGGTAAGCGCGGCGTCCTCGGGCACCACACCGATCAGGCGCACCGCCGTACCGTCGATAACGCTGTCGATACCGCGTGGACTCTGCGCGTACCGGTAACGGTTGATAACCAGACGGCAGGACTTGTCCCCGTCCGCCTGCACGCGTTCGGCGGCAGTTGCGGCGGCGCGGATGCTGATGTCGTCGGGCGTGGCGACTATGAGCGCCTCGCCGGCGGCAAGGACGGAAAGCATAAAGCCCTGTTCAAGTCCTGCCGGACTGTCTAAAATTATAAAATCAAAGATGGCGGCATAATCCGTTATCATAGCGGCAAACGCCTGCCGGTCGACGGACAGCGCCGCCGCCGGAGCGCCGAGCAAAAACAGATTATCCCCCGCTTTGATCAGCGCCTTACCGCCTTCGCAGCCGCCGCTTAAAACATCGCCCCAGTCAAACAGCAGCTTATCCCCGACATTCAGTAAAATGTCGAGGCTGCGCAGCGCCGCGTCCATATCGACGAGCAGCACACGAAAACCGCGTCCCGACAGCGCCCGCCCGAGTCCCGCCGAAACCGTGGACTTCCCCGCGCCGCCCTTGGCGGATACGACGGCTATTACTCTTGCCATATGTACCACCTTTTTTTACGGAATTAGTTCGTTCACCGGCGAGGGGGTACTGTACTCTTTACGATTGGTAAAATAGTAGTTGAAAACGTCACACGCCGCGCCGGAAATGGCCGACCCGCCCGCGACGTTCTCGCAGGCGACGATGACGGCGATCTGCGGGTCGTCGTAAGGAGCGAAGGCGATGACAAAGCCATTGTTGGTCTTGACCGGCACTCCGCCGCCCGTCGTCTTGAACACCTGCGAGGTACCCGTCTTGGCGGCCGCCTTGACCACGCAGTCCTTGAAATACGTTCTACAGCCGCCTTCGGTGACGACATCGCGCATACCGGCTTTGACTACCCTTAGGTCCGCCTCTGAAAAACCGGTCTCGGTCAGAACGGTCGGCTTGGTCTTTTGGATGAGCTCGTTCATATCCGCGGAAAACAC
>CAYYFY010000051.1:0-9609 GCA_964471035.1 uncultured Eubacteriales bacterium | reverse complement strand
GTTGTCGGCGGCAAAAACGGCGTTATTACGGATTTCTGTATGCCGTGCGGCGTCTGCCGTCAGGTCATGGCGGAATTCTGCGATACTGATTTTATAGTGATAACACAAAACGGCGCGGGAGTGTGCCGTGTGATGACGCTCGGCGCACTGCTGCCCGAGGCATTTTGTCAATTGAATGTGGAGGTCTTGTGATGGAAAAGCTGCAAATCCCGCGGGCGAGGACGCCCGAATCCGTCGGCGTGTCGTCGAAGGAGATTGTCGAGTTTCTGAGAGATATAGAAGAAAACGACCTCGAATTCCACAGTTTCATGATCATACGAAACGGCAAGGTGGCCGCCGAATGCTTCCGCGCGCCGTTTGACGCTCAGACGCCGCACGCGCTTTACTCGGTCAGCAAAACCTTTACCGCGGTAGCCGTGGGGTTTGCCGTCGCCGAGGGCTTCTTCTCGCTCGACACGCGTTTAATCGACATTTTCCCCGATTATGCCCCCGCTAAAAAAGATGGACGGCTCGACAGTCTTTTAATCCGCCATCTGATCACCATGACCTCCGGCAAAAACGTCAACGTCATGACTGACAGGGCAAACGAAGACTGGGTCAAAGTCTTTATGAGAAGTCCGTGGTACGCAAATCCCGGCGAGGAATTCCGGTACATAAACGAAAACATCTATATGCTCAGCGCCTGTATCCGCAAAACGACGGGGCTGACGCTGAGAGAGTTTCTCCTGCCGCGCCTCTTCGAGCCGCTCGGCATCGACACGCCGTTCTGGGAAACCGATACCAAGGGAACAGAGGCGGGCGGCTGGGGCTCGTACTTTTTAACCGAGGACTTCGCCAAGGTCATGCTCTGCTTTTTAGGCGACGGGAAAATAAATGGCAAACAGGTTTTCCCCGAGGGTTGGGCACAGGAATGTTCTGCTCTTTGGTCCGACAACTCCGGCAACCACGACGCCGACGCGCGGGTCGGTTACGGCTACTGTATCTGGCACAATGGTCCCCGCGGCGGCTACAGAGCGGATGGTCTGTTCTCGCAGTTCGGCATCGTCTTTCCGGAACAAGACGCGGTAGTCATCGCCACGGGCGCCATCCCCGACGAGCAGGTGGCGCGCGACTGTATCTGGCGTCATTTTCCGAAGGCGTTCACGGTGCCCTCGGCACGCAAGACAGAGGTTCCTCAGCTCAATGAAATCCTAGCGTCCTCTCCCATCGACGCGCCCGTCCTGTCGCCGCGCAGCACGCGCGAAAGTCGGATTGAGGGCAGAACCATTCATGTAAAAAAGAAAATCTTCTTGAACATCATCGGGTATCCCGTCAGCGTATTGCCGCTCGCAGTCACCTATATGCTCGGGGACAAGGCGGGTAATTTCACTGATTTTGTGTTCCGCTTCGGCAAAAACGAGTGCGCGGTGAGCTGGACGGAGGGCGACGAGAAGAACACGGTCGTCTGCGGCATGGACGGTCATCAGCGCTACGGCACGATGGCGCTCGGGCATATTGAATACTTAGTCTGCTGTACCGCCGAATGGAGAAACGACGACGAGCTGCTTATCCATGTGCGCCCGGTGACGACAGTCGCCAAACGGATGCTGCGGTTTCATTTTAAGGCGAATAATAAGGTGGATATTTTCCCGTCGAGCACGCCGAGCATCACCGCGTCCTCGGAAATGCTCATCAACGGGGTGAGCGATCTCATCAAGTCCCCCATAGCGGCAGCCGTTATACGCAAGGCGTTCAGCTTTTTGCCGGTTATTCTGGACTGCCGGTACAAAGGAAAATTTATCAATTAACCCTTTACTTTATTGTGGTAATATGGTATCCTATCAAAAGTAAAAAAATTTAGGAGGAATTCACATGAAAAAGAAAATTCTCGCGGTTTTATCTCTCGTCCTCATCGGCGCGATGGTCTTTGCGTTCGCGTCCTGTAAGGGCAACGGTTCGGACACCACCACAGGCACAGGCACCACAGGCACAGGCACCACGGGTACGGGCACCACAGGAACAGGTACTACGGGCGCAGGCACCACGGCAGCCGCCGCGACGCTCAAGGAATGGGATACCATTTCCGAAAGCAAAAAGCTCATCATCGGCATCACCGACTACGAGCCGATGGATTATCAGGACGCCGATGAAAAATGGATCGGCTTCGACGCGGACCTTGCCAACGCCGTCTGCAAAAAGCTCGGCATAAAAGCCGAATTCAAGGAGATTACCAATTGGGACAACAATATTATTGAACTCAACAGCAAGAGTATTGACTGCATCTGGAACGGCTTTACTATCGACGCCGACAGATCAGCCAAGGTTTCTTTTTCGCAGAAGTACATGAAGAATAAGCAGGCGATCGTCATTCGCGGCGAGGACGCCTCGAAGTACACTGATCTCGCCTCTCTCGCTACGGCGACGCTTACCGCGGAGGGCACTACTTCCGCCGGCGCAAAGGCGATTCAGGCAAACGCCACGCTTAAAGCTGCCAAATATGTTGAATCGGACGGACAGACCAAGGCGCTTCAGGAGCTCATTGCCAAAACCTCCGACGCGGCTGTCATCGACTATACCATGGCTAACTATCTGATCAATAAGAGCGGCAGCAGCTTTTCGAGCCTTAAGATTTTAGAAATTGCTGATTTTGCTGATACCGAGTATTACGGCATCGGCTTCCGCAAGGGCTCTGACCTGACCGCTAAAGTCGACGCCGTCATCGACGAGCTTCAGGCGGACGGCACCGTCAAGGCAATCGCCGAGAAATACGGTCTTGCCGACGCGCTTGTAAACGAATAAGGTTTTATCTGTTACGGGCGGCGGTCTGTCCGCCGCCCGTATATCTTTTTAAGGTTGATTTTCAATGAGCACCTTTCTCGATGTTAACGCCTCGCTGATGGCGGGATTTTTCGTGACGCTCAAGCTGTTCGCGCTGACTCTTCTGTCGGCGCTGCCGCTCGGGCTTCTGATTTCGTTCGGCTCTATGTCGAAATTCAAACCTCTTAGCTTTGTATCAAGAACCTTTGTCTGGATTATACGGGGCACACCCTTAATGCTCCAGATTGTCATCGTTTTTTACGTCCCAGGCCTCCTTTTCGATGCGCCTATTTTCAGAGACGACCGGTTTTTAGCGGCGCTGATTACCTTTGCCATCAACTATGCCGCCTATTTCTCGGAAATTTTCCGCGGCGGCATCGAGGGCATCCCGCGCGGTCAATACGAAGCCGGACAGGTGCTGGGGCTTACTAAATCGCAAACATTTTTCAAGGTTGTTCTGATACAGGTGGTAAAAAGAATTATTCCGCCGATGAGCAATGAAATCATTACGCTTGTCAAGGACACCTCGCTCATCCGCGTCATCGCCGTCATAGAAATCATCGCAGCTGCCGAACGCTTCATCTCCAAATACGCGATTTTGTGGCCGCTGTTCTTCACCGGACTCTATTACCTAGCCTTCTGCGGTATTCTGACGCTGCTGTTCGGCTATATCGAAAAGAAGCTGGACTACTATCATAACTGACTAAAAAAGGACTGAACCGTTTTGCCCATTCTCGAGGTGGAAAACTTAACAAAGAGCTTCGGCAAGACGAGGGTCTTAAAGGGCGTCACCTTTACCCTTAACGAGGGCGAGGTGCTGTCGGTCATCGGCTCGTCGGGCAGCGGCAAGACGACGCTGCTGCGCTGCATCAACCAGCTCGAAACCGCCGATGGCGGGAAAATCACGGTCGGCGGGCGCATGGTGTTCGACAGCGCGTCGCAGAAGAAGCTCACCAAAAACGAGCGGAGGGAAAATCAGCTGCAAACCGGACTGGTCTTTCAGTCCTTCAACCTGTTTCCGCAGTACACGACGCTTATGAACGTAACCCTCGCGCTCAAAACGCTCGCCAAAGACCGTCCGGACTACCGCGAGAACCGTAAACAGCTCATCGCCGATATCGAGGAAAAAGCGAAAAACATCCTCGACCGCGTCGGGCTGTCCGACAAGCTCCAAAATTATCCGTGCGAGCTGTCCGGCGGGCAGCAGCAGCGCGTGTCGATCGCCAGAGCCATGGCGCTTGAGCCGAAAATTCTCTTTTTCGACGAGCCGACGAGCGCGCTCGACCCTGAATTGACCGGCGAGATTCTGCGCGTCATCAAAAAACTGGCGAGCGAACAGATGACGATGGTCATCGTCACGCACGAAATGGCGTTCGCCGAAGCCGTCTCGACCAAGATAATCTTTATGGACGACGGCGTCATCGAGTCGCAGGGCACACCGGATGAGGTTTTTCATAGCAGAGCGACGGAACGGATAACCGAATTTTTAAGGAAATACGAATAATCAAATTGAAAATTTTCCTGTACTTTTTATCGTAATTATGGTAAAATAAGATGATATTTTTTATGGGGGGTATTCTTATGGGACTGATTAAAGCTTTAACCGGCGCGGGCGGCGGTGTGCTTGCGGATCAATGGAAGGAATTTTTTGTCTGCGACGCCATTCCGGCGGACGTTCTCGTGAAGAAGGGTGAAAAACGCGTCACCGGCCGCTCCTCCAACACAAGGGCAAGCGACGACCTCATCACCAGCGGCTCCGGCATCATCGTCAACGACGGGCAGTGCATGATGATCGTCGATCAGGGCGCGATCGTTGAGGTCTGCGCCGAGCCGGGGCAGTTCACTTACGACGCCTCTTCCGAGCCCAGCGTCTTTGCCGGCGGTTTCGACGGTCTGATCGCCAGCTTCAAGACTTTTGGTAAGCGGTTCACCTTCGGCGGCGACACCGCCAAGGATCAGCGTGTATACTACATCAACACCAAGGAAATCGTCGGCAACAAATACGGTACGCCCAACCCCGTGCCGTTTCGCGTCGTCGACAAGAACATCGGGCTTGACGTGGACATTGCTATCCGCTGCCACGGCGAATATTCCTACAAGCTGATTGACCCTATCCTGTTCTATAAAAACGTCAGCGGCAATGTCGATAACGCCTATGTGCGCGGCCAAATCGACGAGCAGCTGAAAAGCGAGCTTCTGACGGCGCTCCAGCCCGCGTTCGCCAAGATTTCGTCTATCGGCGTCCGGTACAGCGCGCTTCCCGCGCACACGATGGAGCTTGCCGACGCGCTCAACGAGGTCCTCTCTAAAAAGTGGAGCGAGCTGCGCGGTATCCGTATCGCCTCCTTCGGCGTCAGCTCCGCGACGGCGTCCGAAGAGGACGAGGACATGATCAAAACCTTGCAGCGGAGCGCGGTACTGCGCGATCCGACCATGGCTGCCGCGACACTGACGAGCGCACAGGCTGAGGCGATGAAAGCAGCCGCCGCCAATGAGGGCGCAGGCGCGTTCATGGCGTTCGCCGGACTGAATATGGCGCAGAACGCGGGCGCCGGCGCGGCACAGGGACTGTTTGAGATGGGACAGAAAAACAACAACGCCCCCACTCCCACCCCCGCCGCCGCAAACACCACCGCCGGCGGCTGGACATGTGCCTGCGGCGCTCAGAACACCGGTAAATTCTGCTCAAACTGCGGCAAGCAGAAACCGGACGACGAAAAATGGGTCTGCTCCTGCGGCGCGCAGAATACCGGCAATTTCTGTTCAAACTGCGGAAAACCCAAACCGTAAAAATTAAGGAGGGCTTTTTATGAGTATGTCAGCCGTTACCGATCTCCTCAAAGCGTTGATAGCTTTAATCATGACACTCAGCGTTATCATCGGCAATTCCGTCAACCCGCCCCTTGAACCCTTTGTCCCGGAAGACATTATTGACACGCCCCCGGAGGTGGAGGTTATGACCGTCATTGACAACGGCTTAAGCGATTATGTAATCGTCTGCGGCAAAACGCAGGGAGACCCCGAATACACCGCGGCGCAAAAGCTGCAATACTATCTCAAGGAAATCAGCGGCATCACGCTGCCGATCGTTTCGGACAGCGCACCCGCGATCGAAACGGAGTTCATCGTCGGAAAGACGAGCCGCGAGGGCGCCGCGTATGCCGTTGACCGCTCCGCGTTCGGGCTTGAGGACATCAACGTCTTTACACTCGGCAAAAAGGTTATTATCGCCGGAGCCGAGCAGAGAGGTACGCTCTACGGCGTCTACGCCTTCCTCGAAGAGGCGCTCGGCTGCCGCTGGTACGCTCACGACGTCATTTCCCTGCCGCATGAAACAACCGTCAAGATTCCGGTTGAACTGAAAATCAAGCAAAAACCGGCGCTCGAATACCGCGAGACCGACTGGATCAGCCCGCGGGACATCGAATACAGCCTCGCCAATCACCTCAACGGCAACTCCTACCGGTATCTGTCCGAGGAAAACGGCAGCTTCAAGGGCTACGTCGGCGGCTTCTGCCACACCCTGACAAACTCCATCTGCACCGAGGCGCAGTATTATGCGTCTAATCCCGAATACTTTGCCATTCACGAGGGAGAGCGCACGCCAAATCAGCTCTGCCTTTCTAACCCCGACGTGCTGAACATCGTCATCGCCCAGACGAAGGCGCTGTTGCAGAACGATCCCGACGCCATCGTGTCGCTGACGCAGGACGATAACCAGGATTACTGCGAATGTGACGCCTGTAAAGCTATCGATGACTATGAGGGCTCGCACGCCGGTATGATGATCACGTTCGTAAACCAAGTCGCCGACGCTGTAAAGGACGAATATCCGAACGCGCTCATTGACACCTTCGCCTATCAGTACACGCGCACGCCGCCGAAATACATCGTCCCGCGCGATAACGTCATCGTGCGCCTGTGCTCGATCGAGTGCTGCTTCGCGCATCCTATGAACGATCCGAACTGCGCGGACAATGTCGCGTTCGCGAACGACCTGAAAACATGGGCGACGCTGACAAACCACCTCTATGTCTGGGACTACACGACCAACTACGGCAATTTCGCCGGTCCGTTCCCGGATTTCGGCGTATTGCAGAAGAACATGAAGTTCTTAGCCGAGAACCATGTCGTCGGCCTCTATGAGGAAGGCAACTATTCGGCGGCAGCCTGCGATGTCGAATTCGCCGACTACCGCTCGTACCTGCTCGCGCGCCTGATGTGTGATCCGTGGTGCAACCTTAAGACCGAATCCGACGGGTTCTTAAAAGCTTACTACGGCGACGGCTGGCAGTATGTCAAAGAGTATGTCCGCATGACGGTCGCAAACTGCGGTCAGAACGGCGAGCATATGCACATCTTCGACAGCATGGACGAGAAGGGCGTCCTCGACATGACCAAAAATGAGATCGCCTATATGAACGACCTCTGGGCAAAAGCCAAGGAGCTGACCGCCAATAACGCCGAAACAAACGAACACGTTTTACGCAGCGAGATTTCGTGGCGTTACTGGAAGGGCTGCAACAAGCTTGACGAGTTCTCAAGGCTCGATAATCCGCTCGGCTGGATGGAGGAAAATGAAAAGCTCTACAACGACATGAAAACCTTCGGCGTCACGATGATGCGCGAAGGTCGTCAGATGGACGAGATTACTGACTTTACGGGTACACCAAAGGACTGGAGAGGCTAAAATCTAAAACAACACGGGGTTGTAACGATAATTTCGTTATAGCCCCGTGATTTTTTGTGTTTTATATGTTGTTTTTTCTTAATTGTTCAAAAAACTCGCTTAAGATCGCGGCGCAGTCGTGCTCACACACGCCGCCCTCGTACAGGGGTTTGTGTGTGAAGGGCTGCTCGAACAGATTCACTATGCTGCCCGCCGCGCCGTTTTTGTCATCGTAAGCGCCGAACCAGACCTTGCGTATGCGCGCGTTGATGATTGCTCCGGCGCACATCGGGCACGGTTCAAGCGTCACATAGAGGTCACAGTCGGCAAGCCGCCAGCCGCCCAGAGTCTTGCACGCCTCGGCGATTGCCTCTATTTCGGCGTGGCAGAGCGCGTTTTTATCTTCCTCGCGCCTGTTCCTGCCGCGTCCGACAACGGCGCCGTTACGCACGACGACCGCTCCGACGGGCGTTTCGCCTTTATGATATGCCTCGCGCGCCAGATTCAGCGCCTCGGTCATGACCATCGACGCCGTCACGCGGCCTTTTTCGGGCGTCATGGTGTGTTTTCGGTAACGACGCCGATAAGCGCGAGTACGACGAAAAGAACGATCATACAGGCAAACAGCGGCTGGGAAATAAAGGTTGTGACCTTTTTTCCTGTCGTCAGCGCCGTGACCTTTCTTTCGAGCGGCAGCTTTTTTCGGATTAAGAGCAATGCCCCCGAAAGGATCGCCAAAGAGGCGATGATCCCTAAAGTGATAAGAACCGCGCGGTCGGCCGCGTCCTCGCTGTATTTTTCATAGAGTATAGCGCACACGCAGCTGAAAGCGTTGTTGAGAAAGTGTACGGCGACCGACGCCCAGATGCTGTTGGTCTTACAGTAGACATAGCCGAGCGCGATACCGGCCATGAAAGCGAACGGAATCAGGACGGCGTTTGCGTGAAGGGCAGAAAACGCCGCGGAGCTGACCAGGATGGCGAAAAGATCGCCGTACCGGCGCAGCGGCTGGAGTAAGCAGCCGCGGATAGCCAGCTCCTCGCAGAGAGCCGGAACGACGGCGACTTTTAATAAGAATACGGCAATTGCCCCCGCCGTTACCGGCGGCGCCTCGTTTTCATACGACAGGGTGATGCCGGTGCTCTCAACTAATGAAGCAAACCATGAAGTAAGATAGCTTGCCAAAAGACACACGCCGAAGCCGAAGAAAATATACTGTCCGGCGGACAGCGGGCTTTTTATTTTACCGAAGACCTCATATGCGGAGCCGTCCTTTACGGCGAGCATATATATCAGCAAAAACGGCAGCGCCACGGCGATGACCGAAAACAGTATCTCGATACCCGAGCTGAAAAAGTAATCGTTATCGTATGCGTCCATCATGCCGGATAACGGGAGAATCACCGCCAGAACACCCTGAAAAAAAAGAAATCCGAGCATAGAGAGCGCGGCGTACAGCGCGTATTTTTTAATTTCATTTTTTTCTTTCTGCGCGGCGGCGCGGCGCGGGTCAACGGGCAGCACTCCCATATAATATGGCGGGTACACGCCGTAATACGGCATCGGCGGATATTGGCTGCCGTTCTGCGGATAGTTATAATCAGGCATAGCTTCTCTCCATCATTTTATTAAATATAGTATATCTAAGAATATATGAAAAAATCAATGGACAAATTGTGTACAAACTGTAATATCAAACAAGATGTAGTAGTTGCGCTTTTTAGTCAGATACGTTATAATGGTTTATATTTATACAAAAAAGGACGGTCATTTCAATGGCGAAAAACACATATAAGCTCAGCATCTACGGCTTTGAATATGTCATCTCCGCGGAGGATAGCGCCGAGTACATGGAAGCGTTGGCAAAAAGCGTAGAGGAAAGGCTGAGAACCATCTTAAAAGGCGGCAAGCTGTCAACGATGCAGGCGTCCGTCCTCGTCGCTCTCGAGCTCGCCGATGAGGCGAAAAAAGCCACGCCAGCGTTAGCACTGAAATTGACAAATAGGGAACTGGTTTCACCAAAGTATGAAATATCATCTTTTTTAAGCACCAGCGTATCCTTCGATTCTGCCTGGTTGTAATCAAGCCAAGCAGGGCCATAAAGCGCCCGGTCGCTGCCTCAAACTCCCGTTCAAAACTGCTTC
>CAYYFY010000050.1:0-9613 GCA_964471035.1 uncultured Eubacteriales bacterium | reverse complement strand
GGATGCGATTGATTATCTTTGCATTTCCGTTTTTTATCACAAAATCAATAAATGATTCAACCTTTTCTTTTCCGATATAAAAGGTTTTTGCGGTTTCAAGTATATTGGTTTGAACATATCCATTTGAGTTCACGGCTATAGACTTGTTTTCATACCCGATTTCATCAATATTTATGGATATATCCATCAATGCTTCAGAATAATATTCCCCGCCGCAATTCGGTAAACTTGTATTACTTAATAGATATTCCCATACAGCGGAATCGTTTGAAAGAGTATATTGCATGGTTACAATTTCGTTGCCAATTTTAGTTGTAGATTCTATATTTCCAATTTTCAAGGTGCTATGAAGATTTAGGTCATTAATCAAGTGACCAAGGGTTATTGGTGCGTAATTAAAATTGATATAGGGAAAATATTTATCACTTCCTTCAAACCGAAGTACCATAGCACATTTGTTTGAAATTGATGGCAGTTCATATACAATAGCTTCTTTTGAATATCCTTTATCAGTATAAATATCATATCCTTCCAACACTATTTTTTTTAGTTTTTTTACAGATTGAACAATCACAGAATCGCCGTTCGTATTATATTCTATACCTCTATAAGTGAAATTCGGAAATTGTATATAAAGAGGCTTGTTTGCCCAATGTGGCTCAATAACAGTCTCTTCTCTTGTTGTATCCGGCGATTGCGCGGAATTGGACGGAACAGTCGACGACGCATTTGAAATATCTTTAGAATCTGTTGTGTTATTACTTGAATCCTCTGTACTAAATGGAATGCCGGTTTTGTTAAGGCGCGGCAACATGGCAAATACGGCAACAACAACGCAAACGCAAGCCGCGATAACGGCAATTTGATGCGTTCGGCGGTAAGGCTTCGCGTTGCATGATACATGCTGATTGACCGGTTGATCTTTAACGGCGGCATTATATAGTTCATCCCATTTATTCGGAACCATACGGTTGGCTTGTAATACTATCGTTTCTTTCGTTTTTCTGTACATGGTGTTCTTCCCCTTTCAGCGCCTTTTTGAGCTTTTTCATGGCATTGCTGTATGTCCAAAAAGCACTCCCTTTAGGCATATTCAATTCGCGGGCAGCTTGCGTTAATGAAAAGCCGCTGAGGATTCTTAACACGACAACATCACGTTCTTTTGTATTCAAGGGGGCCAAGATTTCCATAAATGAGTTTCCATCGATAAAGTCGTTAATGGGATCAGAAGGGTTTACAGCAGTTTCGATATCCTCAATGGGAAGTGTGGTTTTCTGCTTTTTCTGATAATCGATAACTCTATTACGAGCTATTGTAAAAATCCAGGCAGCGCCTTTTTCACTTGAAACATAGCCCCCGCAGCTGCGCATTATTGAGATAAAGGTGTCCTGCATGACATCTTCCGCAGTTTCCGGACTGTTTGAGAGACGTAAAGCATAAAAGTATATAGGCTTTCTCATGCTTTCATATAAGATTTTTAAAGCCTCCATATCTCCTTGGGCAACTTTTTTAATCAACACATCAATTTCGTGGTTTGTCATATCCTCACCAACTTTCTAACCCGTTCATTATATAAACGATTCACAATTCAAAAGTATTTGATTTGTATAAATAATTTTTCAAATGAGCGTTTATATAATTGTATCATATTCGATTTCTCTTTTATAGACAAGGGGGACGATAGGAATTTCCCACTCTATGTTGCAACAATTGCCGTTATAAAATCGTCTTATTAAAAGAATACACACGAATAACACTAAGGAGGCAATCATGTATGCATATCCGGTTTATTAAAACAACTTGTCTATGTCTCGGACTTCTCAGCGTCCTCGTTTTATCTTCATGCGGCGGTAATACCGACACAACCACCTCCGGCACAGCGGGCTCTACGGCAAGTAAAACCACTTCCGCTGCCGGCACAACGTCGGGCGCTACGCAGCAAAAAACGGATGTCCCGACAACCACGGACGGGCAAACCACCACACCGGACAAAAAGCAAGATTCCAAAATCCTGAGTACGCCCAACGTGATAACCGCTTATGACCACGGCGTTAGTTGTTCACTGACCTCGGATACCGTTTCAAAACTTGTTGAGACGGTAAACAAGCATTTGACCGCCGATACCTGTTACTATACGAAACTGTATGTTTCCGCGGATACGATCAAGGAGATTCAAAAAGATCAAACCTGCGTCGAGCTTTCGTATCATTCTGAACAGGTTCTTAAAACATCGAAAATGTCCGGAGCGCCGGACAAGTTCAGTTTTTCAAAAATTTTGATCTGCCTTTCAGGCGAGCATTCCGCCAATATATTTTTTTACAGTGATGACGCCTACCAATCCGGCACCTTAAAGCTCAGCGGTGATTCTTTTTGCAGCGAAATACTCAAGATAATACAATAGCACAGTTGACTGTTTAAGGAGTTTTCATATATGAAGAAAGTAACTGTTTTTATGGCGGCGGTTATCGGGGCGGTAGTTCTCAGCTCATGCGCCGCGGAGCCTTCCGGTAATCAGGCGACAACCGTTCATACGACAACTGCCCGGACGACATCTGTTGCCGGCGGCACGACTGCGGTCACCGGCGTTTGGAGTGATATGGGCGTCTATGTCGGGGATGTTGTCCCCGATAAGCGGACGGCGCAAAAAATAGCGGACGTTCTGTTTGCCGAAATCATCGAAAAAACCAAAAGCGAGTATACTTATACCAATGTTTCCTATGACGAGGAGCAGAGCGCCTGGGTCGTGGTTTACTGTCTTAATGAGAACACACTTGGCGGTTATGCTATCGTGATCTCGAAAAAAACAGGCGAGGTTTTACGTATCGAGTATGGGGAATAAGGACATGGGACGGTTTTATCGTGCTAACAAGAGGTGAAAATGTGTTTGTTGAGATACATTCAAACGCAACGACACAAGAGAACCGTCCCCATGAGTTTCCCATGAGTTTTAAGAAAATAGGACGAGGAACCTGTCCCCATGTCCTATTAGTAGGGGTGAAATGAGTTTGCTTAAAACAAAGAGGCGTCTCTTTTTTATCATTATTGCCGTGATGATAAGTATCTGTTTTTCAATTATTTTGATAATTGTATACGGCAAGCGCAATTCTGAAACGCCTTTTTCATTAGAAAGAAACCGCGTTTCGAGTATCTTCCTTGTGAGTCATTCCGAATCACGCTTTTTAACGGAGTCTGAAACAGATGAATTTGTGCGCAGATTCAATCTCTTTGATGTATACAGACAAAACAACCCTAAGTATGCCGTTGCATCGGATTTGATTTTTATAGGTACTCCTGTAGAGTATATAATTTCGTTTAACGATGAAACAGAAATAACAATCCGCAAGTTTGCCGAGGGTGTATTCAACCTTGGCGGCGAAATTGAGATAAAGTCCAGAAATACCATATGTTCCGTTGCCGGAGTAGTAAAGAATATGGTTGCCTATGAAGAATACAGCGGGCGGCTATTTTAATTGACATTTTACACGTTTGGGGGTACTATTTAATCATTATGAATTGACCGGCGCTAGCGTTTTTTCAAAAACGGTTGCGGCAGGAAAGGGCGGATACCATGCAGTCGAAACCAGCCATTGATAAAGAGCAAAATCGTCGGCAAAAAGAAGCACGCGAAATCGCGAAATGGGAGCGGCTGGCCGCTAAGCCGCAGGGACACGCCTACTTCTTTTATCTGATATTCGTCATCTGTGTCATCTACATCTCGGACGAGGTCGCCTCCCAAATCGGCACACAGATGCAGAGCGTGGTGGCGCAGGCTCTCTTCGCTCCGGTTTTCGGAGAGGAAAAGGCGGTCGCCCGCATGAGCGCCTTCAGCAGCGTCGGCATGGTTCTCATGGTCTTTTCCTTTATGTATAAGCCTCTGTCCGACCGCTTCGGCCGCAGAATCTTTCTGATTACCAATACGCTGGGAATGGGCGCCGGTCTGCTTTTGATATCCGTTTCGTCCAATATTCCGGTATACCTGCTCGGTACGGTGGTGGTGAACTTTTTTACGCCCCACGACATGCAGCGGATATACATACTGGAAACCGTGCCGCCCGAGCGCCGCGCGACCTGGTACGCGTTCATAAAAGCCATCGCGACGCTCGGCATGATGCTCATTCCGCTGATGCGCGACGCGTTTATGGGCTCCGACATCAGCCGCTGGCATTATGTGTATATGGCGCCGGGAATTTTAGCGGTTGTTATCGCCGTATTCGCGGCGTGCTTTGTCCGCGAAACTCACCCGTTTATGAAGCGGCGGCTCACCTACCTGCGATCGAGCGACGAGGAACGCGCCGCGGCAAAGCAGGACAAAAGCGCGGCGAACGCGCAGGGGGGCCTGCTGTCCGCCGCGCGGTTCATCATGAAAAACAAACAGCTGCGCTGGCTGCTGCTCGGCAACAGCTTTATCATGTGGGGCATGGTCATCACGTCGTACTATGAAACGACCATGACCTACGGCTATGCCTCGCCGTTTCTTTTGGGGGGGCAAACCCTTGAAGCCGCGAAAGCGGCCGCGGCGCCGCTCATCACCGAAGCGCTGTTTTTGTTCCCGGTGGGCAGCGCGTTTTTCCAGTTAATACAGGGCTTTTTATCGGATAAATGGGGACGCAAGCCTACGGTTATCGTGATGAGCGTCTGCGCCGTTATGAGCTTTACCCTGTTCTTTTACGGAGCCAATCACGGCTGGAATCCGTATTTGACCGGTCTTTTGTGCGGCAGCGCGGTCGGGAGCTATTGGGCGTCCGGCGACATCTGCGGCATCATGTGCTCCGAATCCACGCCGACCAACCTGCGCGCGTCGGTATTGTCCGTACAGCCCATTATCAGCGGCGTCATAAGCGCCGTCGTGATCTTCGCCCCGATGCTGATACTCAACGCTATAGGCGACAAATACGCGGGTCCCGTGAGTCTCGCCTTTGCCGTACCGGGGCTTGTGATCGGTTTTATGCTGATTATGCTGAAGACCAGAGAGACGAAGAACGTCGATCTCGAGGAGATCAGCGGACGCGAGGAATAAAAAACGGACAGACACGGCATCCGCATCTGTCCGTACTTGATATTGCTTGTTTACAGCCCGAAATACTTCGCGGCGTTGCCGAATGAAATATCCCGTACGACCTGGCTTAAAAAGTCCATGTCGGCGGGGTATTTGCCTTCCTCGACCATGTCGCCGACAAGCTCACAGAGGATGCGGCGGAAATACTCGTGGCGCGGATATGACAGGAAGCTGCGCGAATCTGTAACCATGCCGACGAATTTCGTGAGCACGCCCAAAGCCGAAAGCGCTTTCATCTGCTCGCGCATACCGTCGTAATGATCGTTGAACCACCACGCCGAGCCGAATTGTATCTTCGATTGCGCCTCGGCGCTCTGGAAGTTTCCGAGCATCGCGCCGAGCACATAATTGTCCTTCGGATTGATGGTGAACAGGATGATTTTCGGAAGCTGTCCGTCGCTCTCCAGCGCGTCCATAAAGCGTGAGAGGTTTTGGGCGACCGCGTCGTCGCCGATAGAATCAAAGCCCGTGTCGGGACCAATCTTTTCAAACATCGCGGTATTGTTGTTCCGCATCGCGCCCATGTGGATTTCCATGCCCCAGCCGCGCGCTGCATACTCTCTGCCGAGGAACAGAAGCAGCTCCGTCTTGTATTGCTCGACCTCGTTGAGCGTGAGCGCTTCGCCCTTGAGCGCTTTTTTAACGATACCGTCAAGCGCGGCAGCGTCGGCACGCTTATAGGGCATATAGCTGAGCCCGTGGTCGCAGGCGCGGCAGCCGAGCGAGGCGAAAAAGTTGATTCTGTCCTTAAGGATCGCGATAAGCGACGCGTAGTCCGTAACGGTTTTACCCGAAACGTTGTTCAGAGCGTCCACCCACCCTAAGAAGGTCGGCGCCTCAATGGCGAGCGCCTTGTCGGGACGAAACGCGGGCAGCACCTTTGTCTTGAAGGTCTCGTCGGCGGCGATCCTGACATGGTATTCGAGGGTGTCGGCGGCGTCGTCGGTCGTACAGACACAGGTGACGTTGCTCCTTTTGATCAGGTCGCGCGGAGCAAAGCCGCCCTCCCTAATCGCTGCGTTGGCACGCGCCCATATGTCGTCACAGGTCTTTTCGTTCAGCGGCTCGTAAATACCGAAGTACCGCTGCAGCTCCAAATGCGTCCAGTGGTAGAGGGGATTGCCGATCAGGTGCGGCATGACCTCTGCCCACGCCTTGAATTTCTCGTAATGGCTCATATCGCCCGTGATATACGCCTCGTCGATCCCGTACGAGCGCATGGCGCGCCACTTGTAGTGGTCGCCGAGCAGCCACAGACAGGCGATGTCCTCCGGCTCCTTGTTCTCGTAGATTTCTTTCGGCGAGAGGTGGCAGTGCCAGTCGAAGATCGGCTCGTCCTTACAGGCGGCGAAAAGGGTTTTTGCGGTTTCGGTGGTCAGAAGAAAATCCTTGTCCATGAATGCTTTCATAATCAGTCTCCTTTTTTATAATGTGACTCCGTCCTTAAAAATTGCAATTTCGCGGCAGCCGGCAAGCTCGTTTTTTGTAGGAACGCCGCTTGCCGTCTTAATAATTACATCCAATAAACCGTCCGCCGCTCCGTCGAAGCCGTCAGACAGGACGCACCCCGCGTCAAAGTCTATCCAACCGGGCTTGCGCTGCGCCAGAGCGGTATTCGAGGACAGTTTTATTGTCGGCACAAACGAGCCTAAGGGCGTGCCGCGCCCCGTCGTGAACAGAATCAGCGACGCGCCGGCGGCGGCGAGGTTCGACGACGACACGATGTCGTTGCCCGGTCCGTAGAGCAAGGATAAGCCGCCGCTTTTCACCTGTCCATACAGCGGCAAAACGCCGCGCACGGCGCTTGTGCCGCCTTTCGCGACCGCGCCGAGACTCTTTTCCTCGAGCGTCGTGATGCCGCCCTCACGGTTGCCCGGCGACGGGTTCTCGTAGATCGGCTCGTTATGCCGCATAAAATATTCCTTGAAGCCGTTGATCATCAAAACGCCCTCATCGAATATTTCTTTATTTTCACAGCGGCTCAGGAGTGCGGTTTCCGCGCCGAACATCTCGGGAACCTCCGATAAAAGCACGCTCCCGCCCGTCGCGCACACCCTGTCGGCGATACGCCCGCACAGGGGATTGGCGGTTAAACCCGAAAAAGCGTCCGAGCCGCCGCACTTCATGCCGATGACGAGTGTATTCAACGGCTGCGGCGTCCGTTTTGTTTTGGCGGCATTCTGCGCGAGAACGTGTACCTTCAGAAGCGACGCGGCGATTTCGTCCTCCTCGTCCTGCGTGACGACGGTTAAAAGCCGCTCCGGATCAATCCCCTCAAGGTATTTTTCCATGACGGAGAGATTGTTGTTTTCGCAGCCGAGGCTTATGAGCAGCACGCCGCCCGCGTTCGGATGGCGGCAGATTGCGGACAGAAATTTCGCGGTATTCTCCCCGTCCTCGCCGAGCTGCGAGCAGCCGTAAGGGTGGGAAAAGGCGAACACGCCGTCGCAGAGATCGCCGTACAGGGCGTTTGCCTTTTCGGCGATACGCGCCGCGGCGCTGTTGACGCAGCCGACAGTCGGCACAATCCAGATTTCGTTGCGTGTGCCTACCCTGCCGTCAGAGCGCAGATACCCCAAAAAGGTCTGCTCTTTCGTGGGCGAAAGGTCGTTCGTAAGCGAAAAATCTTTCGCTTTACAGCCATCATAGGTATATTCGGAAATGCCGGACAGTCCGGTCTTCATATTGTGCGTATGAATATGCGCGCCGGACGCGATATCCGCCGTGGCGACGCCTATCGACGCGCCGTATTTGAGCACGCTCTCCCCCGCGCGGATCGGTTTCACGGCGATTTTATGCCCGCGGGGAATGTCGTCATGTAAAACAAGCCCGTTTTCGAGCGTCTCGCTTTTTTCAAGATCCTTGAGCGCCACGGCGGCGCTGTCGTTATCAGCAATGAGTAAAATATCTTTCATCACTACACCAAATCCTTCGCGCCGTACCCGATCGCCACGCACAAAACGAGCATAGCCGCCGTGAACAGGGCGTTTAACGCAAAAAGCTTCCACGACCACCTGAGCCATTTGCCGTAAGACACGTTCACAATGCCGATGGCGATAATCATGACGCCGCTGGTCGGGAACAGGAGGTTTGTAAAGCCGTCCGCCAGGCAGAAGGTCGTAACAAGACTCTGCCGCGTGACGCCGATCATGTCGGACAGCGGCACCAAAATGGGCATGACGAGAAACGCCTTTGCCGTCGAGCTGCCGAGGAAAAATTCGAGGACGAAAATAAACGCGAACAGGAGGAAGATCGCCTGATAGGGCGACGCGCCGTCGAGCAGGCCGTAGACGGAATTTAATATGGTGTCAATGATCCTGCCCTCTCTGAGGATATAGGCGATGGCGATGACGAAAATAATCAGCGGAACCGCCGGAGCGATTGTCTTTGCGCCGGTCAGAAAACTCCCCAAGAGCTTTTTCCCGCGTAAGCCCGCGAGGCTTCCGGCAACCAGCCCGCCCGCGGTAAAGCAAACAGCCATAGCGGGCAGCGAGATCATCCCCTCGGCGCCCACAATAAAGTCGAGCGCGACGAACACCAGATCGAGCAGCATACAGATGACAAACGCCTTCGTCGCCTTTTTTATGAGCGGATTTTTCAGTATGCCGGTCGTTTCGTTTACTGAAAACTTGTCGCGTATACTCTTGTCGCTCTCATAGACGAGCGATTTTTCCGGACGCTTTTCAATCCGTTTGGCATAGAGGATGAGAAAGCCCGTCAAAATCAGATAGACCGCCAAAAACAGCGGAATACGCAGCCACAGCCCCGAAAAAACTTTCAATCCCGCAAGCGTCTGCAGCGTCATGATGTTGTAGGGGTTGAACGTCGCCGCGGTGAATCCCCACGCGACGGCAATCAGGCTCATACCCAGTCCCGTCAGCGAATCCCAGCCGAGCGCGAGCGAGATGGCGACAGCCAGCGGCACTAAGGTGATGGACTCCTCAAGGATGCCCGTAACCGAGCTCATTGCCATGAGCACGAAGGTCATGACCGCCAGCAGCGTATATTTGCGGTGTCCGAATTTGCCGACGAGATACGCCATGATGTACTTGAGTATGCCGCACTTGTCGAGGATCAGAAACGCTCCGCCGATCAGGACAATAAACAGGATGATGGCGATGCCCACCGCCGCCTCCGAGCTGCCGAAGCACAAGAGCGGCGACAGGACGATTTTCCAGAGGGGCATCGTATAGCCCTCGTCAACCGTATATGTTCCGGCAACGACCTGACCGCTCTCATTTCGCTCAAAGGTGCCGCGCGGCAGAATCTGCGTCATCGCGCCGGCGAACACGAGTACGGCAATCAGCACCATACAGATGCTGATCATCGTCTTTTTATTGAGCTTTAAGCCCATCCCCTCGCCGTTTTCCATCAGTCCAGATTCCTTTCCATGTTGACCAAAAAGTCTTGTATATTCGTGACGATCCCCGTCACCGACAGCGAGCCGCGGTCGCGCAGCTTGCCTACGGCGAACTCCGAAATATCGACGCTGTAGAAATAGACCGGACGCACAACGCCGTTTCTATTCGCAACTGCTCGCCCTTCTTGCTGAGCGCG
>CAYYFY010000049.1:0-9636 GCA_964471035.1 uncultured Eubacteriales bacterium | reverse complement strand
GGAATGTTTTTCCGAAGGACACCGCGAAGTCGTGCTGACAAAGCTGTTCGGCAATCCGCTTTGGCGCGATATGGACCGCGGCGTTATCACCGCAGAGGAGGCTATGCCCAAATTTTTGTCTGTACTGCCGCCGGAAATCCATGAAACAACCGAAAAAATGATTCTCGATTTTTACCCGCATATGCCGCCGTTCGCCGAAGGATATAGCATTGTAAAAGCTGTCAGAGAAGCAGGTTTCAAAACATACTTATTATCAAACGCCACCGCGAGGTTTTACGATTATCAATCGAAAATCCCCGTGATGGCGCTGATGGACGGTCTCTTTATTTCCTCCGACTATAAACTGTTGAAGCCGGAGACGACTATTTACGAAAAATTCTGCGAGGTCTTTTCCCTGAAGGCGGCGGAGTGTTTCTTTGTCGATGACATGCCGCAGAACATCGAGGGCGCCAAAGCCGCCGGCATGGACGGGTACGCCTTTACAGACAAAGACTTTTCGCGCCTTTCAGAAACGCTTTTTGCGCTTAATCGCTAAACCTGCCTGACCAGCGCGTCGAAGCCCGCCGCTTTGAGTTTCACGGCGTGGACTTCGGCGTTTTTCTTTGAGGAAAACACTCCGGCCTGCACGATATAGGACACCTTCGCGCCGTCTGTTGCAGTCGTTTTTTCCGTATATTTTACACCGACGATCCCGCAAAGCGCCATGGCGATCGCCTTTGCCAACGCATTGATTTTCCTGTCAAACACCGCGTTATCGCCCGCGTTCGTGATGAAACCGAGTTCAAGAAGCGCCGCGGACATATTCGTGTCGCGGTTGACACCGTAATCGTTGTAGCGCGCCGCGCCCTTTTTAAGGCCGCGCGCTTTGAATCCCGACGCCTTAATGACCGCGTCGTAAACGCTTTGCGCTTTTTTTTCGGTCGCCTCGCCGGCGGCTGAATAGATGTAGATGCCCGCGCCGTTCGCGGCGCTGTCGGAAAACGCGTCGCGGTGGATGCTGAGATAGTAATCGCACTGCTCTTTGTTGGCAAGCTGGCAGCGGTCGGCAATGGCAATGCCTTTGTCCGCCGTTCTGGTCATTACGACCATAATACCCTGTGCTTTCAGTAAATCACGGATTTTAAGGGAAATTTTCAGCACGTCGTCCTTTTCTTTTCTCCCCAGACCGCTGCCTCCGCTGTCGGCGCCGCCGTGTCCTGGATCGATACAGATTTTAGCCATTTTTAACGTCCTCCTTAAGTCGCACATCCTGCGCGGTACCGTAAGTCATCGCTCTGTCGCTGTCGGACACGCCCGCGGTCGTCGGATCGACGAGGACGCCGAGCATACCGAGCAGATTGAGCGCCATGCCGATGACCTCGGACACACTGTCCTGCGTGATTGACGGCGCGATGTTGAGCGCCGCGAGCAGCTGATACACGAACGCGATGATCAGCGCGGTCAGCGCGGCGAGGAACGCCTTGTTCCTCAACCTGATTTTCCAGTTAATCCTCACAATTGACACCCTTTCTCATGTAAATACTTTTCCCTCAAGATCAGAGAGCCGATGCTCGCTGCCCTTGAGCTTTTCTTCCACCACCGGCAGCCGCTCCGCGAAGTTGTTGTGTTTATCTACTTTCTTTTCAAGCTGAGCGAGCCTGAAATTCGTCAGCTTTGCCGAGGCGATGACGCCGGACAACGAGCCGATGAGCGTGCCGACGAATGACAATATTCCGACCAATAATTCACCGTTCATAGGTTATCCCTCATATTTCGTTAAGATAGCGCTTGACGAGCAAAAGGGCGGCTTCGGCTGAATTTCCCGTACACTTGTACAAATCCGCCACATCAGTTGCCGTCGAGTCGTAATATCCGTCCAACCAATAAGACACCCAGCCGACGAAATAATAATACGTTGTGCCTTTATATACAAACGACGCGTTTCCGTTTCCGAAACCATAATCAGCCGCGGCTGCCGTGAGGGCAACCAGTGTCGGACCCGTCTTTGCGCCTCCGCCCGCTGTAGTAGAATATCCCGCGATCGCCCACCCCGCGCCGGCTTTACGATAGGGGCTGCCGCCTATGGTGCAGATCAGCTTATTTGCTTCTGTCAGCACCATACCTTCCCGTGTTAAAACAAATTGCGCGGCTAGCTGTATATCGCTTGTGGGGGTGTATGGGAACGTTATAGTGTTTCCGCCGTTGTCTTTCCACCCGTCGAAATGCAATCCGCTTTTGGTCGGGTCGGGCGACGGTTTCGCTACGGATTGCCCGTCGGTGACCATATATCTGGCGTAGGGCGTTCCTTCGCTGATAAAATCGACGGTATGTCCGAAGCTTGATTCATTTTCAACAGCAGTAAGCGCCTCGCCCTCAAGATGATTGACGACGGCCCATACCGCTACGTCATAATCCTGTGTCTTACCGCTCCAGTACGCTCCCCAGGCTGCCCATTCCCCGGGCAGAGCAGGATAAAACGCAATAAGATTACTGCTGCTATCGTAATATACTCCGAATAACGTAAGCTGATAAACCTGACCTTTAAAAAACGTTTTCCCCTTGAATTCGTTCGCATATGACGCGTCATAAAACCGATCATCGGGCGCGGTTTGCGGCAACGGTATCTCCGCCGCGTTCATAAGCGTTAAAGCGGCGGTTTTCCCGTTCATTTCGGCAAGGATACATTCACCTGTTATTACAGCGGGAACCGTTACGTCCTTCGACGGAGAATAATTCAGCTGTCCCCCTTGAAACGACGAGTTTTGGATATATTCCGAGCAAAGCCTGTTTGCCAACTCGTCGAGTGTTCCGATGAAAACGTCCTGTTTCTTCATAAGATCACTCCTTCATAAAATAGATTTCAAACATTTCCCTCAGATATTTTTGATAATCTCCATCGTAACTGTATTTCGCCGTGCCGCGTCTGGCGAATTCAGTCTCCGTCATAATCCCGGGATACCCTGTCACTTTGTAAAAATCGGAATATGTCGTCGGATACTTAAGCGCGCCTTCCTTATACTGTTCCAATAACGACGCCCGCGTCTCCTTGGCGCTTTTTTCGGACGAACCGCTTTTACGCGAGGAACCGCTTCTGCGCGAGGAGCCGCCCGACGACGATTTTGACGAGGCTGTTGTTCTTTTCAGATTGTATTCCTTTTCCCAGTTTTTCTGATCCTGCGCGTCCTGATCTTTCTCGTGTTCAAATTTCTCTTCGTCAAACTCAAAGTCGCGGTCGCTCTCATAAGCGTCTATGAGCTGTAAAAACTGCTCCCATTCCTCGTCCGACATATCCGCAGCCTTGTCCAGAAGATATTCGCCCTTTGCCCTGTAATCCGAGACGCCGTCCCTGTACCGTTCGTAATCGTCGTCCTCCAGCGAACGCAGAAGCTCCAGAATATCCTTCTGGTTTGAGCGGTCGTCCAAATACCGCTGATACGCTGCTTTTTGAAGCTCCGGCGCCACGTCGGAGAGCTTGTTCAAGTACTCCTGATACGCTTCACTTGAGGCAGTTACTCCGTAGGAACTGCCATAGCCTCCGGTCAGGGCGGCAGCCTGCCCGAGGGTGTCCTGCATCGCGTTTCGCCCCTGACGCGTATACTGGTCTTTATATTGTTGATACAGCGCGTCGGCGTTCAAATCGTAATTGAACTCCGCGCCGTTTTGCAGATCCTCAAGCATTGCCTCAATCTGGTCTGCGTAGGAATCGATATAATCCGCCGGAGCGTTGTTTTCCCACTGCTCGAGATCCTCTTCGGCATCCTTCAACTGATCGCTCTGCTCGTATTCCGGTCGGTTTTGTTTTACGGCAGACGTATTTTCTGAAGACGCGGCTGTATTTTTCGGCGCCGCGCTTGTAGACGCGCCCGACAGTGTACCCCACGTCTGATCGCCGACTATACCGTCGACGGTGAGGTTGTTCTTATTTTGATAATCCTTGACCGCCGCCTGCGTTTTCGGACCGTAACTCCCGTCAACGTCTAGGCTGTACCCCTGTTGATTTAAAAGAGTCTGTAGTTTTTTTACTTCGTCGCCCGACGACCCGTAAGAAAGGTTTGCCATACTGTCCCTCCTATTTGATACCCCAGATTTCCGTGATTCCCGTGAATGTCGTTATCGCCGTTGTATCTGAGGCGGATAACTCCATCCCTGATAAATTTTCAAGCGTAAAGACAAACCCGCCCGTATTACCGTATGTACCGCGCGCGGAAAATATACTGATTGCCGTGGAGGCATCGTTTACCCACGAACCGGTCGTGCGGATGTGCATACTGCCGGGAATCACAGGTGCCAGCAAATACGAAAACCCGCTGTTCGGTTTGAGCACGGCAAAACGGTATTTGAACAGATCGGCGGTCAGCGTCGCCGTATTGCCCGGCGTAAGATCGGTTCCCGAACTCCATAGCTTGTCCGACTGGCATTTCCCGCGTACAGCCAGGTCATACGCAATATCAAGGACGTTGTCCGCCTCCGCGTATTTCCCGAAAGCCGCGCCCTTCCCGCCCTTTCGGATATTGAGCGAGCAAAAAGCGGTACCGAGCTTGCTCTGAACGGTCGTCGTTGTAAAGGCGTCGGTAACGGAAAACCTGACCTCATAGGTGTCGGTTTGCGCAATTGCGTTGTTTCCCATGACGCATTTCACGGTTCCCGCGGTATCCGTTATGGATTCCGCGTTTACCCACGAACCGCCGTAAACGCGGTATTTCGCCGCAAGCGTCGCAAGATTGTGCGCGCCGCAGGACGAATACGCGTAAGAGCACACCGCGACAAGATACGCCCCGCTTTCGCTGGCTGTCCCGCCTGAGGTTCCGCGATATATCTTGCTGATCGCCGCCGCCGGAGCCGCGCAGCCATACACGGAAATAGCCGTCGTTTTTACCGTGGACAATCCGCGGCTGTCTGTTACCGTGACTGTGACGGTAAGGCTTCCGGACGCCGTTATGGGATTGAACACGGAGGGTTTCGCCGTCAATGTCACGTTGCCGAGCTTCACCGCTACCGACTTGTACGACGCGCCGTATTTGTAGCTTTCGCCGTCAATATTTACGGATACACCGCTTTTCCCTTGTACATAAACGCCCCAGCCGCTGACAGGTGATGATGCCAGTCTTGTCAAAGCAATGGTAAAGTCCGGTCTGTAAAGGGTGGTGTCGGGAATCGTCAGCTTGAAGGAATACGATTTTGATCCGATCACCGCCGAGCCGGATTTCGTTTTAAGAACAACCGATACCGTACCGCTTTTCGCGTTCGGCACCGCGTTTGCCCATCCCTGCGGTATAGTCAGCTCCCACGATGTGTCCCCCGCGGAAAGGTTCTGCGTGTTGGTATATGAGCCGATTGACGCGGTGACGGTATGTGAAAACGACGCAGAAGCCGCCGTAATTGTTCCGCCGATGTCCTGCGTCGGATTTCTGCTGCCGTGCGACAGCGTCATAGCGGACGCCCGCGGAATTGCCGACGCCGTAAACGTCCCCGTGACTACGCCGGTATTCAGCGTGTCGTTTGTGGTGGAAAAGTCGCCCCGCACCGACGCGCTGTATGTCCCGTCGGCGTTGTGCGTTACATTTCCCGTCCATGAGGCGAGCGTTTCTGTCGCACTGTTTCGCGTATCGTAGGTGATATTGTCGTTAAATTTTACCGAACCGCCGACAGTGATTTTCGCCGTATTGTCGGTGGTGTTCAGATTATACGCGGATGCGGCATAGCCGTCGTTGCGTTTCAGCTTCAGAACGGCGGTAATATTGCTCGTGTTGGCGGCTGCGTTATGAGAGTTGACCTTAATATCAAGCCAAATGTTGTACTTTGAGCCGGAAGAACCGGACAAAGAGCCGTATTTGATCATTCGCTCCACCTCACTTCCAGACCGTTTTGTGAAACGTCAAACGTAAAATACCCGTCGTATGAGTTGCCGATTTTCAGATAGTCAAGAATTTCCGCGCGCAAGACATATAGGTTGTTGTCCGAAATATACGCCACCTCCGCGTCGCTTTGGTAAAACGACAACCTGTCATTTAAAAACCGCGCTTGGATGTTGCTGTCGCTTCGTCCGATTTCGATACCGTACACGCCGGTTTCGAGTTCTCCGCGCCGTATGTACGCGGTTGTTTCGCTGTTGTACGCGTTAACGCCATCCAGCGCGGCGGCTATCTCGTCTGACACGACGCTTATTCTGCTGATAAACTCGTCCGTAATATCCGTGGCGGTCTGCGAGGTTTTAGAACCCACATAGGTCTCAAGCGATTCAAATCCGTCCAGTTCATCCTTCGCGATGAACGTTGCGGATACTTCGGAGACAATGCTGTCTGACATGATGGCGAGCGCCGCCTCGTTCTGCTGCTTATACGACTGGTATTCCGTATTTAAGTTTTCCACCGTGGAGGCTGTGAGCGTGACGGAATCTGAAAGCTGATCAATCACGGTAACCGTCTGCGATTCATACGTTCCGAAGTCACTTTTCGCGAGATAATCTCTCCCGACATATGAACGGATTTCGTCTTCGAGCGTATCGGTATACGCCTCGCAGCTCTCTGTGACTTCGTCCGCCGTGCGTATGATGTCGGCTTTCAGCTCGTCAAACTGCTCGCGTTGTTTTTTTGTCAGCCCGACGGCTATTGAATAGGTATTGTCGTTTGCCTCCGCTTGAACATCAGCGCTTTCTTTCAAGACCGTTTTCACGGACGACACCGTGTCACCGAGTCCCAGCAGCACGTTTTTCAGCGTTTCGTCGAGCTGCGCGAGATACCCCCTTAAGTCGTTATTCTCCGTAACGGCAAATTCCGTCATCCGCGCTCACTCCCTTCTTCTATTTGCAGCGTCATTGAATACACGCGGCATTCGCCAAAGCCCTCGATTCTCAGCCGCATATGATCGCAGCGGCAGGGAATATTGCCCCTCACCGTAAATCCGTGCGTATTCTGCGCCGTGACCTCGTCGAGCAGTTCCCACTGTCCGGAGCTGTCGTACTCGACGTACAGACGCGCACTTCCGCCCTGCTCTAGCGACAGCCTCACCGTAACGGCTTTGATGTACTTGTGACCCGCGTAATCGAGCCCTAAAAGCCCCGTTTCGGCATACCACGACACCGCGCCTTCAACATCATATCCGGCGAGCTGGCCGGTAAACGCGCCGTAGGGCTGCTGGGCGTCCAAGAGAAAAATCCCGCGCCCGCCAAGAATATAGTACAGGTTGCTGTTGTGCGCGGCGTACTCATATACATTATAAGAACCGCCGAAAGCCGCTTCCTTGTGCCACAGACCGCGCGCGGTGTCATAAACAAAAATTGTTTTATCGACGGTACCGCTTGTCACGCAGATATAATATTTATTTCGGAATTCTCCGGCGATACCGGAATGATAGTATGCCGTGCCGAATATCTCCTCGACAGGAGACGAGAGAGATCCCTCGTACCGGCATATGCCGGTCGGCGACAGGTAGTACAATACTCTGTTTACAACGCAGAGCGACCGATGACTGCCCTTCTGCACACCCTTCATCGCCGATGTCGATACCTGAAACGGGGGATTCGTATTGTAGATTTTATGAATCCAATTTTCCTTGAAAAACAAAACCGAGGACAGATACCGTATAGCGCCCGTAAAGTCACCGTCGGTGCCGACAGAAACCGCGTAGCTGTCGGTCGAGAGCCCCATAAAGCAGTTCCAATTCTTAAAGTCGCCGAGCTTACAGGCATAAATCTCATTTTTCGCGGAATTGCAGCCCCAGACGCGGTTTTCTCCCTCACAGAAAAACTCCATATCGGGTATCTCACGTTCGAGTTTCAACCGTGTCGTCTGCGTAAAAGTCCCGTCGATGATGCCGCTGACCACAATATAGTCGTCGCCGACAGCCCAAAGCGCCATCGTGGTGTTGAACTGCCCGTCCGCCGAACCGGAGATTTTCACGCCGTCATACTGTGAAAAGGCTTTACCGATGTTCGGATAAGCGATTTTAACAAAAGTCGAAAAAATCGGCGTCCACGAGCCCGAATAGGTCGAATACCGCTTGAGCGTGAGCGGCGTCGCGGAGGTGTCGAGCCAAAGAGAGCCGTCTGCGGGTGGATCCGGCGCGGTATCCGAAACCGAATAGTCCGCATACCCTCCGCCGTCCTCCGTACACAGCGTGTACGTCACTGTCGCGCCGGCGGCGGTGGAAAAGGAGGCGCCCATATCGCCGTAATCGGCGATGTTATTGGTGTTGAGGTACTTTTTATCGGGGAAAATCAACAGATACGCACCCATCGAGATGAGCGTTCTCTCTTTCTGATACGTCGTCAAGCGCAGTCCCGGCACCGCCGCGCCGCCGTAATACACGATGTTATTGGCGATGTAAATAAGCTTTTCCTTGGCGAAAATATTTGCCGCCCCACTGGGTGCACCCGAAAATTGCGCTCCCCTGTGGCGCGTGGCAAGGAGCGGATAATAGGACGACGTAAGACCGTTCATGTCGTAGAATTCTCCGTCAGCGATACGCAGATTGCGGTTATACCCGCCAAAAACGGAGATCGTCCTATCGCTTGTGCTCTTAAAACCCGTATTGGCTGTCATACCGTCACTCCCCCGTTGTAATCGCCGTGTTTTGCTTTGAGCGGTACGTCCTGTTACAGTAATTGCCGTATGCGTAAAGGCGCTCCTTGAATTGCCGCTCCTCGGCGGAGGCGCGCTCGTATTCCGCGAATAGAAGGTACAGCTTAAAGCACAGGTAATGTACATAGAGCTCATCATATGGAAACGGGATCAGCGGCGTTTCAGAGCCGGTATACGCGCCCTCTGCGCCCCTGCCGAGCAGGTGCAGGACGTGTTTGACCCACAGATTGCCGCCGTCGGGTTCAAGTCCTTCGTGCGTATCCAACAGTGTTTGAACGACCTCCCCGTCAAGCTGCGCGAGCCACAGTTTCTTGTCCACATCGTTGACGCTGTTCTTAACTTGGACGTTTACTGCCTCCAGTATCTTTGCAATCGTCATGCCATATCCTCCATATGGAGGGGCGGTTTTTACGCCGCCCCTCGGCTAGTTAATCAGCGGAATTGTCCTCAATATAGCGATCGGCAGCCGCCTGCATATCCTCGGAGTTTTTCAGAACCTCTGCGAATTTCGCCGGAATCTGCACGGATACGCCCGTCTGCACGAGAATCCGTTCGCCGTTGACCGATACGAACCGCTGGGTGTCGTTTCTGTTCTGCTTGGGGATGAAAACGCTCACAGGCATGTCGCCCGCGGAATCAATACTCATTTTCTTAGCCATGATGTTCTCCTTTCAGACTGTAATGTTTAGTTGGCCTCGGCGGTCGCCGAAAAGGTCGAGCCGCTCTCAACGCGCAGGAGATACTCCTCCACCAGACGTCTTGAGACCTTCAGGCTCTTCCAGCCGACGGAGCTGCGCTGGTTGAGCGGATCGTTGCCGTAGCCCTTCTGCTTGACGATGTGCTCGATACCGCCGCCCTCAACGGAGGTGACGCCATAGGCGTCCGCGCCAAGGACGAGCGTGGCGAACACCGCGCAGTTGGCCGCGCCGCCGCCGCCCGCGTAAATTATCTTGCCGTCGGTCCCCGCGGAGACCGGAATATTGCTGTCGCTGTCGGCGACGGTGACAGTCGCCGCGCCGCCCGATCCGGCGGCGGCGGACTTAATTGTGTAGGTGACGCCCTCAAGCAGGAGCTTCCT
>CAYYFY010000048.1:0-9754 GCA_964471035.1 uncultured Eubacteriales bacterium | reverse complement strand
GGACAAACTTCAGACGAAATTTATTTCGTTTTGGAACGATTCATCTTTCAACCTTCTTTCAACCTTTATCCGTTATATATTCGTTTTACCAGAAGGCTTTCGCCGTTTATTGGGATTTCGCCGAGCCCAAGAAAGCGTCCGTCGGGCGCGTAGACACGATACAGCACCTCATGTGAGGCGTCCAGCCGTTCACGCGCGAGCTCTGAGCCGTTATGAAAGCGGATGCTCTGCGCCCCGGTGACCGTAAGCGGTGGGAAAGACGCGAACGCGCTGTCAAGCGGCAGCAGCATAATGTCTTTATGTTCGCGAAGCGTGTCTAAGGTGCGGCAATTTTCAAGCGTATAGCCGTTTGCCCGCGTACGGCAGAGAGCGGTCATGACCGCCCCGCAGCCGAGTGCATTGCCGATGTCGGCGATGACGCTGCGGACATAGGTCCCCGACGAGCAGACGATGTTCATTAGAAACTCACCGTTTTCCGCCGCCGATACCGTAAGCGCGCTTACGGTGACCTCTTTGGCTTCGCGCGCGGTCTCTATTCCGTCGCGCGCAAGCTCATAGAGCCGTACACCGTCAACTTTTTTAGCCGAGTACATCGGCGGAATCTGCGAAATGACGCCCGTAAAGCGGGGGAGAACGGCTAGAACTTCTTTTAGAGAGGCGATTTTGCCGCTTTTTTCGGTCACCGTGCCGGTGATGTCGAGGGTGTCGGTCATAAGCCCCGTGATGAAACGCGCCTCATATGCCTTGTCCGTATCGGGAAGAAGACCGATAAAGCGCGTCGCCGCGCCGTAAAAGACAGGTAAAACGCCTGTGGCCAACGGGTCAAGCGTTCCCGTGTGACCGGCTTTGTCGGCGCCCAGCAGCTTGCGCGCAACATTACACGCCGAAAAGGAGGTCATCCCCGAAGATTTGTTGAGGCACAAAATACCGCTTATGTTCATACGCTCTTTTCGTTGATGGCGTCCCCGATATGCGAAAGCAGGATGGCCTTCACGGCGGGCAGCGGACCGGAAAGCTCGCAGCCCGCGGCGCTTTTGTGACCGCCGCCGCCCATTTTCTTACAGATCAAAGAGGCGTTCAGGGGACCGTTCGTCCTGACGGATATATTGAAGCTGCCGTCCTTTTGCTCCTTGATGACCGCCCCGACAAGCACGCCCTCAATCTGGCGCGACGCGGCGGTGATCGGGTGGCATTCGCTCTCGGTAGCGCCGCTCTTTTCGAGCATTTCGCGCGCGACCGTGAGCAGCGCGCAGCGTTCGTTAAAATGAAGTTCAAGCGTTTCGTTGACAAGCTTCTCGAGCTTGACGAAGCTCTTGGTGCGCGTTTCAAACATCAGTTTATTGATAGCGTGGACGTTGGCGCCCCTGTCCATCATCTCCGCGGCAATGCGCAATGAATCGGCAGTGGTGTTCGAATAACGGAAACACCCGGTATCGGTAGAGACGCCGGTATAAATACAGTCGGCGATATAGGCGTCCGGCTCGACGCCGAGTTTTTTGATGACGGACAGCATCAATTCACTGGCGGCAGCCCTATCCTCTAAAAAGACCTCCTTGGCGTAAAACGTGTTGGAGGTGTGGTGATCGAGGCAGAGGTCTATTTTACCTTCATAATCGCGCCAGTTGTCGCCGAGGAGCTTAATGTCCGCAATATCCACCGCGACTATGAGCTGCGGGGCAAAATCCTCAAGAACGATGCCATCAGAGAGGAAACGGAGGTTTTTCGGCGGTTCGTCGGCGCATTCGACGCGGCAGGTCTTGCCGAGGAGCCGCAGCGCGGCGAGCAATGCATAAGCGCAGCCCATGGCGTCGCCGTCGGGCTGCTCGTGCATGAGTATGAGAATATTGTCGTTGTCCAGAAGCCTCTGAACAAACGCCTGCTTACCGATCCTCATCGCTGTTCTCCCCACTAAGAGAATTCATTTTCCGTACAATTTCCATGCCCTGCTCGATTGAGCTGTCCGCGATAAATTTAAGCTCGGGCGATTTTCTTAAATGAAGCCGATTGCTTAGTTCGCGGCGGATGAGCCCCGTCGCGTGCGTCAGTCCGGCGACGGCGATCTTTGCCGTGTCCAGCCCCTCCAAAGCGCTGACATACACCTTGGCATAGGAGAGGTCGGGCGCGGTATCCACGCGCGCCACGCTGAGAAGATGCCCCGAGACGCGCGGGTCCTTAAGCTCGCGGATAATCGACGAGAGCTCCCGTTTGATGTCCTCGGCGGTACGGTCGGTTTTATAGGTGCTCATGGTGCTTTACGCCTCCCGGTATTCCTCTGTGATGAACGCCTCGAGAATGTCGCCTTCCTTGATGTCGTTATAGCGGTGCAAACCGACACCGCACTCATACCCGGCGGCGACTTCCCTAACGTCGTCCTTAAAGCGTTTGAGCGAGGCTATCTCGTCCTCGGCGAGAACGATACCATCGCGTACGACGCGGATTTTACAATTTCTCATGATCTTGCCATCGAGGACGTAAGACCCGGCGATAACGCCCGCCGACGAGAGCTTAAACACGTTTCTGACTTCGATGCGGCCATACTCGACGTCACGGAATTTCGGGGCGAGCATACCCTTAATGGCTGCCTCGATTTCCTCGATGCAGTCGTAAATGACCCTGTACATACGCAGCTCGACGCTGTCGCGTTCGGCGTTCTGCACGGCGACGGGGTCCGGACGGACATTAAAGCCGATGATGATGGCGCTTGAGGCGTGGGCGAGCATGACGTCGGATTCGTTGATGGCACCGACGCCGACATGGATGACGTTGACGCGCACCTCTTCGTTCGACAGCTTTTCGAGACTCTGTCTGACCGCCTCGGCGGAGCCCTGCACGTCAGCCTTGACAATGAGGTTTAAATCCTTGAGCTCACCCTTGCTGATGGAGGAGAACAGGTTGTCGAGCGTGACCTTCTGGAAGGTGCTGAACTGCTCCTCCTTCTGCTGCTGGCGGCGCTGCTCGACAAGCGTTCTCGCGAGCTTTTCGTCGGTTACCGCGTCGAAAGCGTCGCCGGCCTGGGGTACCTCGGCAAGTCCCGTGATTTCTACGGGCACCGACGGCGCTGCCATCTCGACACGCTGTCCCTTGTCGTCGGTCATGACGCGCACGCGTCCGACCGACGTACCGGCGACGATGATGTCGCCGTTTTTCAGCGTACCGTTTTGTACGAGGAGCGTAGCGATAGGACCGCGTCCCTTGTCGAGGCGCGCCTCGATGACGATGCCCTTCGCGGCGCGGTTCGGGTTGGCTTTAAGCTCCTTGACCTCGGCGATGAGCAGCACGGATTCGAGTAATTTATCGAGACCTTGCCTTGTTTTGGCGGAGACGGGCACGCAGATGGTGTCGCCGCCCCATTCCTCGGGCACAAGCTCGTATTCGGTAAGCTGCTGCATAATTTTATCAACGGTCGCGCCGGGTTTATCCATTTTATTGATGGCGACGACAATGGTGACTCCGGCGGCTTTGGCGTGATTGATGGCCTCAATGGTCTGGGGCATGATGCCGTCGTCGGCGGCGACGACGAGGATGGCGATGTCTGTCGCCATCGCGCCGCGCGCGCGCATGGAGGTGAAGGCGGCATGTCCAGGGGTATCAAGGAAGGTGATGTCATGCCCGCCGAGCGATACGCGGTAAGCGCCGATATGCTGCGTAATGCCGCCGGCTTCCGTCTCGGTGACGGCGGTGTTGCGCAGAGCGTCGAGCAGGGAGGTCTTGCCGTGATCGACGTGTCCCATGACGACGACGACCGGACTTCTCGCGACAAGGCTGGTTTCCTCGTCGATGCTCGCGTCGATGATCTGTTCCTCGATGGAAACGACCACTTCCTTTTTAACCTTAGCGCCGAGCTCCGTAGCGACGATCTCGGCGGTTTCAAAGTCGATGACCTGATTGATGTTGGCCATAACGCCTAAGGAAAACAGCTTTTTTATGACCTCGGTAGCCGTCATTTTCAGAAGAGCGGCAAGCTCGCCGACCATTATCTCCTCGGGGACGGTGATAACGAGCGTTTTCTTTGCCCGCTCCTCGGCAATCCTCTTTAAGCGCTCCGCCTCGCTCTCCCTGCGGCGCGAGCGCATACCCTGCTGTTTTCTGTATTGCTGGCTCTTTTGCTTGAGCTTTTGTTTATTGGTGGTATTGTCGCTGATGGTGCGCTGCGGCGCGATGGTCTCGTAACGCTCGTTGTATTTGTCCAGCTCGACGCTGACCGACCGCGTATCGACGGTCAGGCGTTCACCCTTGGTCCTCGACTGGATGGGCGCGTTCGGATCGTCTGCCTTCTTCTTCTTTTCGGGGTTCTTCATAAACGGCATAGAAGGACCGTTTTTCCGTGGGCTCTGCGCGCTTTCGGGACGAGCGGGCTCGCCGTTTTTCGGCGGCGCGCCTTTTTGGGGAGCGACTGCCGTCTTCCCTGACACCGGCTGCTTTTGCGCCTGAGCCTTTTTCGCCTCGGCCTCCTCAAGGGCTTGTTTTTCCTTCTGCCGCTCCTCATCGCTCTTCTGCATGGCGAAGTACGCGTCGAAGCTGCCGACGGCAAAACGCTGCGTCAGCACCTCAAAAATGACGCTGAGCTCTTTTTCCTCAAGAGCCGTCTGCGCCTTTTTAGGGTCTCCGAAATACGTATTCAGTATATCGGAAATCTCCTTGCTCGCGATGTCGAAGTCTTTTGCGACCTCATGTACTCTGTATTTAATGTTCATACTATTCCTCCCCGAGAAGTTCGATCAGCCTCGCCGCAAAATGTTCGTCGGTTACCGCGAGAATGGCCGCGTTTTTACCGACAGCCAAGCCGATTTCGTTTATGGTGATGTCGGCGCAGCGCAGCGCCGGTTTCTTTTGTGCGCGTTCAACGGTGACGGCGGCTTCTTTTTTTAGCCGTTCCGCGCCGTCCGACGCGAGCAGGACGAGGTGTGCTCTGCCTCTGACAATATTGTCCATGACTACGTCGTGACCCATAGAAAGCTTGCCTGCCCTGCGGCATAGACCGAGCATTTGCAGAAATTTATCTCTGTCTGTCATGTTCACTCCTGACCGCTTAGTTTTTTTTCGATGTCCTCGTAGACGCTGTCGGGTATCGCGCAGTCGAGCGAGCGTTCGAGCCGCTTTGCCTTGCGGGCGAGCTTTAAGCAGGCGGGGCTGCCGCAGAGATAAGCGCCTCTGCCCGCGGCGCGTCCCGTAAGATCGAGGCTGACGCCGCCGTCGGGCGCTCTCACAATGCGTACAAGCTCTTTTTTAGGCTTCATTTCACCGCAGCCTGTACATTTTCTGAGCGGTATTTTTTTTGGCGGCAAGCAAACCCCCCCTTATAGATATTAGATGTTGGATGTTAGATTTAAAGGGAAATCGCAAAGCGATTTCGAAGAGAAACGTGAGACAGTTTCGGCGTTTTAGCCGTTCTGCGGCGAATAAAAGCCGCTTTCGGGCTTGATGTCGATTTTCCAGTTGGTCAGCCGCGCGGCTAAACGGGCGTTCTGTCCCTTGTTGCCGATGGCGAGCGAAAGCTGCGCGTCGGGCACGGTGACATGACAGGCATTTTGCTGACCCTCGTCTATGTCGACGGCAATGACCTCCGCCGGAGCCAAGGCGGCGGCGATGAAACGCTTCGGGTCGTCGCTGTAGACGACGACGTCTATCTTTTCCCCGCCTAAGGCGTCAACGATCTTGCCGACGCGCGCCCCGCGTGGACCGATGCAGGCGCCGACCGGATCGACGTTCTCATCCTTGCTCCAGACGGCGATCTTCGTGCGCGAGCCCGCCTCTCTGGAGATGGATTTGATTTCAACGGAGCCGTCATATATCTCGGGAACCTCGGTTTCAAACAAACGCTTGACAAGACCGGGATGCGTGCGTGAAATTTTTACCTTGGGGCCTTTGTCGTTGTCGTTGAGCACTTCGACGATATAGACCTTGACAAATTCGCCGTCGCGGAAGCTTTCGCCGGGGACCTGCTCGCCCTTGGGAAGCACGGCTTCTGTCTTGCCGATCTCTAAGGTTACGTTGCCGGAGCGCGGATCGACCCGCTGTACCTTGCCGGTCACAAGCTCCTGCTTGCGGCTCTCAAACTCGCGCATGATAAGCCCGCGCTCGGCGTCGCGGATGCCCTGCCTGATGACGTTTTTGGCTGTCTGCGCGGCGATGCGCCCGAACTGCTTGGTTTCCAGCGGGATCTCGACGATGTCCCCGGGAACGGGAACTTTTGTATATTTGGCGGCTTCGGCGACGGAGATTTGCGTATCGTTATCGGTGACCTCCTCGGTGACCGTCTTTCTCAAAAATACGTTGAGCTCAAATTTCTCCCTGTCGGCTTCGCAGAATACGACGTCCTTGCTGCCGTAATCCTTCTTGACGGAGGTGACAATCGCCGCGGTGATTTTTTCCAGCAGATGGTCGGCGGGAATACCCTTTTCCTTTTCCATCAGCGCGACCGCCTCAAAAAATTCCCTGTTCTTCATTGTCCGTTACCAGCCCTTTCAGTATAGTATAACTTATTAAACATTAAAATCGTCAAGCTTAATAAAAGATGTTTCTTTGATTTGTACGGTCATCTCGACATCATCCGGCAGTAAAAGCATGATCTCGCCGTCCTTGAAACCGGTCAGAACGCCCTTGTATTCGCGTATGCCGTTAAAGGGGCGGACCAGCCTCAGCATGACCGGTTTGCCTACGGACGCCGTAAAATGAGCGTCCCTCGTAAGCGCGCGCTCAATGCCCGGAGAGGAGACCTGCAGACTGTAGCTCTGGGCGATGAAGTCGCCGTCGTCGAGCGGCTTATCCAGCGCGTGGCTCATATTGACGCAGTCGTCGATGGAGACGCCGCCCTCCTTATCGATGATGACCTTCAGCTTCCACTGCGTGCCTTCTTTCGCGAACCGGACATCCCATATCATCAGTCCCAGTTCGGCAGCTATAGGCTGAGCAATTTCTAAAACGGTTTCTACCGTGCTTTTTCCCACAACGATACCCCTTTGCCGCACAAGCAGTAGAGAGCGGGTCGCCCCACTCTCTAACGTCGTTTCATTGCTTACGGTAGATACTATAACATAAAGCGGAGAAATGTCAAGCTTTTTTTATAACGTCGATAATTTTGCTTGACAAACCGATAATATACCTATATAATCTGTTTCGCCGCGAACACGCGGCTAATTTCCTTGCTCCGAATGAAATGTCGGGGCCAAAGACCAGAAGGAGGTGCAAACGATGTCTGCAAATACCGCGTATGAAACCGTCATTGTCTTTTCCGTATTGAACGGCGAGGAGTCGGCCAAAGAGCTTATGGAGAAATTTAAGGCAATGATCGAGGCAAACGGAACCTTAGACAGCGTTGATGAATGGGGAAAGCGTAAGCTTGAGTACCTGATCAACGACGAGGACTACGGTTACTATGCCATCTACAATTACCAGAGCGCTACGGATTTTCCGGCGGAGCTGGACCGTGTCCTCAAAATCACCGACGGCGTTCTCCGTTCGCTGATTGTGAAGAAGTGAGGTGTGACGAATGATTAACTGTGCAGTGATCATGGGCAGGCTCGCAGCCGACCCCGAACTCCGCCAGACGCAGACGGGCGTTTATGTGACGTCCTTTGCCGTCGCGGTTGACCGTTCGTTTGTCCGTCAGGGCGAAGAGCGTCAGGCTGATTTTATCGACGTCGTCGCGTGGCGGCAGACCGCCGAGTTCGTCACCAAGTATTTTCAAAAGGGCTCCATGATCGCCATTTCGGGAACCATCCAGACAAGGTCCTACGAGGACAAAAACGGAAACAAGAGGAAAGCTTTTGAGATCGTCGCCGACAACGTCAGCTTCTGCGGCTCGAAGAACGAGAACTCCGGAGCTTCCCAGCAGCAGCGTTATGACAACGCGCCCGCACCGGCGTTCCAGAGCGGCAGCGCCGGCGATTTTACCGCCGACGAGGAAAGCGACGAATTGCCCTTCTGATTGCCGGCAATACTATAAAGGAGAGTTACTATGGCTTACGATAGATCCGACAAGGGCGATCGCCCGAATAGAAAAGGCCGCAAAAAGGTCTGCTCGTTTTGTGTTGAAAAGGTCGATGCAATCAGTTATAAGGATGCCGCGAAGCTGCGCCGCTTCACGTCCGACAGGGCGAAGATATTGCCCCGCCGCGTGACCGGAACCTGCGCGTACCATCAGAGAGAGCTGACCATCGCCATCAAACGCGCCAGACACATTGCCATTCTGCCGTACACAGCGGATTGAGTATTTTGCAGCCGGATAAAACCGGCTGCTTTTTTTAAGAGGTATTATGCACGATATTGAACAAAAACCCGAGCGCGCCGTGCTTGTGTGCGTGGATACGGGCGAATTTGACGCCGAAACGTCAATTGCGGAGCTTTGCGAGCTTGCGAAAACCGCGGGTGCCGAGGTGCTGGCGACAGTTATTCAGAAGCGCGATAAACCGGACGGCGCTTCGTATATCGGCAGCGGCAAGCTTGCTGAAATCAAGGAGCTGTGCGCAAACAACGAGGCGAATCTGATGATTATCGACGGGGAGCTGTCGCCGGTGCAGCAGCGCACGCTCGAGGATGAAACCGATCTGAAGATCATCGACCGCACGACGCTGATCCTCGATATTTTCGCCGCGCGCGCCAGAAGCGGCGAGGGTAAGCTGCAAGTAGAGCTCGCCCAGCTGAAATATTCCCTGCCCCGCCTGACCGGCAAGGGAGTTGCGCTGTCGCGTCTGGGCGGCGGCATCGGCACCAGAGGGCCGGGCGAATCGAAGCTTGAAAGCGACAGGCGGCATATCAGAAGGCGTATTACCGCTTTGCAGGCGGAGCTTAACGCTCTCGAGGAGCGGCGGGAGCGTTTTAGAGCGCGCCGTAAAAAGGATGGGGTCGTCACCGTCGCGCTCGTCGGCTACACCAACGCCGGAAAATCCACGCTGATGAACGCGCTGACCGACGCGGGCGTACTCGCCGAGGACAAGCTGTTCGCCACACTCGACCCGACCGCGCGCGCTCTGAAGCTGCCCGACGGCGGCGAGGTCATGCTCATCGACACGGTCGGTTTCGTGCGGCGTCTGCCGCATCGGCTCGTCGAGGCGTTCAAATCGACGCTTGCCGAGGCTGCCGGTGCCGACATCATATTGAATATCTGCGACGCGTCGAGCAGCGAGTGCTGGGAGCACCTACAGGTGACGACAGACCTGTTGCGCGAGCTCGGCTGTCAGGATAAACCCGTCATCTCTGTTTTCAATAAATGCGACCTCGTCGCCGGGGACTATTCCCTGTTTATTACAGGCAGGAGCGCGCGCATTTCCGCTTTGACGGGCGAGGGACTTAGCGACCTATTAAAGCAGATTGCCGAGGTCGCGCCGGGTATGCGCCGCCGCGTGAAGCTCCTGCTGCCCTTCGCGATGTCGGGCGAAGCAGCCGCTCTGCGCAAAGCCGGCGCGGTACACGCCGAGGAGTACACCGAAGACGGCATCGTGCTCGAGGTCACCGCGCCGCTGACGGTGCTCTCGCGCTATAAAGAATATTTCTGCTAAAGCGCGAAAAAAGTGTTGACAAGCGGGTATCCTTATATTATAATGACATTCGCCTCCGCTCGCTGGAAACCGGAGGCGGCTATGGCGGCATAGCTCAGTTGGCTAGAGCACTCGGTTCATACCCGGGGTGTCGTAGGTTCAAGTCCCACTGCCGCTACCATGCTAGGAGTTAGGAATTAGGAGCTAGGTGCTAGGGGTCGTAGTACACTAACACCTAGCGCCTAGTCGCTAGTTCCTAAAATGGCCCGGTGGTCAAG
>CAYYFY010000047.1:0-9853 GCA_964471035.1 uncultured Eubacteriales bacterium | reverse complement strand
CTTTCTTTTCGGTCTTATCGCGTAATTTTTCATTTTTTATCTGAAAACACTACCGAATCAACCCCAGTATATCATATATGAAACAATAATCAAAATCAAGCCCTTTATATAGATTTTATATAAAAATTCATATAAAAATTCAGGGCTTGCATGATAATCCGTTTGACTAATCGTGTCCGCTGTGTTAAAATTTAACAAATGTTTGAAAGTAGGAAACGCTTTGGATTTCAAAGAAGACGGGTTCATGTTTCTGCTCGGCGCAATTGTCATTTTATCGGTTATCGCGGAGTCGGTATTTTTTCTGGTTCGCGCGGTTAAACGCGGGAAAGCGCTCGGCATGACGGCGCAGACGATGAAAAACGCGGCGGCGCAGAGCGCGCTGTTTACGATAGCGCCGTCGTTTGCCATTGTCGCGACGCTTGTGGCGCTGACGCCGTCGCTGGGCATCGTGCTGCCGTGGATACGCAATTCCGTCATCGGCAACATCACGCAGGAGACGACCGCGGCGACGACGGCGCTCGACGCTTTGGGCGGCGGTATGTCGCTAGCTAGTCCCGTGACCGATAAAAACGCGTTTGCCCTCATTCTCTGGGTGATGACGCTGGCGAGCGCACTGCCGCTTATACTCATTCCGCTTTTTCTTAAACGGGTGCAAAAGGGCATTAAAAAGGCCGCGAAGAAAAGGGATCCGAAATGGGTGGACCTCATGTCCGCGGCAGCCTTCCTTGGTATTATCTGCTCCTTTTTGGCGCGCAGCATCGCCGGTATCGGCAGCCACAACACGCTGACGAACACCTATAACTATGACGGGGCGGGGCTGGTATCGGTGGCGGCGCTCCTGTCGTCGGTCGTCTGTATGCTGATTTTACAGTCGATTGCGAATAAGCGCAAAATCCGCTGGCTCGACGAATTCGCGATGCCGCTGTCGATGTTCTTTGCCATGGGCGTCGTCGTCGCGCTCTCCCTGATACTGCCTGTGACACTGTATCAGTTGGAGTGGCGAGTGCCGGCGGCATAATGAGGAATTAGGAATGAGGAATGAGGAATTTCGGGCGGGCTGCGCCCGCGCCCATTATAATAACGAAAAACGTTGCGGTTCTTTCCGCGCCCCCGAATTATAATAGGTGAGGGCGAAGCCCTCCCAACATTCCTAATTCCTCATTCCTCATTCCTAATTCATTAATTGCGTTACAGACCCAACCTCCTATCTCTCTTGTCTTTTCACTCGGCAACGCCGCCATATTAACTATAATTGGAAACGGAGCATACTAAATGAAAGGCGATAAATCAGCTTTAACCTTTGACGACCTTACCCACCGCTACGGGCGCATATGGATGGTGTCCATTCTCGTCATACTGCTCATGGTGCCCGTCGCGTTTATGGTCCGCTACGGGGTGTATCCGCGCGTCGGCGATCTTGACATCGGTCAGTTGATTCCGGTGTTCGTCATGTTTTACGGCACGGCGATCATCGAGACAGCGTCGTACTCGCCGCTGCTCGGGACGACCGGCATGTACTTAAGCTTCGTTTCGGGCGAGATTTCCAATCTCCGCCTGCCCTGCGCTTTAGCGGCGATGAACAAAACGGATGTCCGCAGCGGCAGCGACGAGGCGGAGGTCATTTCGGCGATCGCCATCGCCGTGTCCACCATCGTATCAACGGCGATTTTAGCCGTATTCGTGCTGCTGCTCCGCCCTGTATTGCCGTCGCTGACCGCAGAAGGGGCGCTGCTCGCCCCCGCCTTTAAGCAGGTGCTGCCGTGCCTGTTCGGAGCGCTCGGCGCGTCGTATTTCATCAAATACTGGAAATTAGGCATCGCGCCGCTCGCGGTTCTCGTCATTGTGCTTCTGTTCTCGGGCAAAATCCCGACAGGCACGCTGATTCCCATTGGCGTAATCGTGTCGCTTGCTACCGCGCAGCTGTTGTATAAGAAGAATAAAATCTGAAAGAAAGTGACCGTATGAATATCTGGCACGACATCAGCCCCAAGCGCATTACAAAAAAGGATTTTGAAATGGTCGTCGAAATTGAGAAGGGCGGCAAGTGCAAGTACGAGCTCGATAAGGAAACAGGCGCGCTGCGCCTCGACCGCATCCTCTACACCTCGACCCACTATCCCGCCAATTACGGCTTCATTCCGCGCTCCTACGCCGACGACCTCGACCCGCTCGACGTACTGCTGCTCTGTTCGGAAAGCGTCCACCCGATGACGCTGGTGCGCTGTTATCCGATTGGCGTCATCTCGATGATCGATAATGGCCGCTTCGACGAGAAGATCATCGCCATCCCCTTCAACGACCCGACCTACAATACTTATAGGGATATCACCGACATCCCCCCGCACATCTTCGAGGAGATGATGCACTTTTTCAGGGTGTACAAGGAGCTGGAGGGCAAGCAGACGGCGGTCAATGAAATGAAGGGCGCTTCTGAAGCCGAGGAAATTATCCAGCGCGCCATCGACGCCTATGTCGAAAAGTTCTGCAAGTAGCGATAATCCGGCGGGAAAGGATAATTGTATGTGTACCGGCATTTACTGAAAAAGTACAAAGGAGTGTTTTTATTATGCAGTGTCCGATGTGGCAGAGCGAAAACTGGGAGGATTACCCCGAAAATCCGGTGATCGGGCATTTCGGTTTTGAGGGCGAAAACGTCGCCATCGGCGATCCGCAGATTCTCGTGCCGGCGGATTTCGACGGGCGCTGGCACGCCTTTTATCACGGCTTTTTCGACGCGCAGTATACCCCGTATTATCACCATCTCGTCTCGGACGACGGGCTGCGGTGGGAGATTGAGGACAAATGGCAGTGGGATTATGGTCCGAGCGCCCTGTTTTTTGACGGCGGGCGTTTTTATCTGTACTATACGGCAATCCTCGGCGGGGAAACGGGAGCCAATGAAAAATATGACGCGGAAACGATAATCCGCGTAAAACATACCGCCGATTTTAAGAACTGGAGCGACTGTAGCGACCTCATCGTGCCGACGCTCCCCTGGGAGCGCGAACACGACGCGGGTCATGAGCGGATTCAGGCGCGCAACCCCTGCGTCATTAAAACGTATGAGGGGAAATACCGCCTGTATTACAGCGCGGGGACGGTCATACTCGCGGACTGCGGCTACGAAGAGCCGCGCAATATCGGCTTTGCCGAGGCGGACAGTCCGCTCGGTCCCTTTGAAAAGCGCGAACAGCCGGTGCTCATACCCGATATAAGGATACCGCACAGAAACTACGGCGCGGGGGCGATCAAGGTTTTCGGGTATCAGGGCGGGTATTTGGGACTGTACAACTCAATTTATCTGGACGGCGAGGGGCGTTCGCGCTCGGCGATCAACGTCCTTATAAGCGAGGACGGCATAGACTGGCGGGAGGCGCCGTATAATCCTATTATCGCGCCGACGGACGGATGGAAAAAGGCGTTGGTCTATCAGCTCGATCTGGTGCGAAACGGCAACGACCTGTGGATATATTATAACGCGCGCGACGGCTGGAACGGCGGGACGGAAAAAATCGGTCTGTCGATTTTGAGAAACGACACGACCGATGTTCGTAAGCTGTGGGGCAAAAAGTAAAAAGGCTACCGATTGCATGATTTAAAAATAGTTGTTCTTTAAAAACCCCGCAGAGAAAGGATGGTCATAAGTATGAATACACTGTATGAGCGCAAAAAGGCGGTAAAGTGGGTGGAGAGCGTATTCAATACCGCCTATCTTACCACGGTGCTGGCGTCCGCCGGACCGCTGCTGTTTGCCGGAGATTTGCCGCGGCTTTTCGGGATCATGGCGCTGATTCTTTTCGCGGGCGACGCGTGTCATCTGATTCCGAGAGTATATGGTACGTGGAACAAAAAGGGCGCGCCTCGTGCGCTGAGATTCGGAAAGCTCGCCGCCTCGCTGACGATGACGGTTTTTTACCTTGTCTTATGGGAAATCGGTATGACGCATTACGGCTATTCCGGGTCTGCCGCTTTCCCCGCGACCGTGACCGTATATCTGTTGGCAGCCTTACGCGTCTTGCTCTGCCTGTTCCCGCAAAACGGATGGTTTTCGGAAGATCCCCCGCTGAAATGGGCAATTGCGCGCAACATCCCGTTTACGCTGCTCGGCATTGCGGTCATGGCGCTGTTCGCCGCCGGAGCCTTAAAAGATCGCGCTCACCTTTCCTTTATATGGCTGATGATTCTTATAAGCTTCGCCTGTTATCTGCCCGTCGTGCTGTGGGCGGACAAAAACCCAAAGATCGGGATGCTGATGCTCCCCAAAACCTGCGCCTACGCCGCCATCATTCTAACCGGCTTCACAGTATATTAATAGCCGGCCGCAGGCCTCTTTGACATCTGGTATCTGATATCTTTTATATAAAATGTAGTTATATATAAATTTTTAGGAGGTATTTTTATGGAAGAATTCAAACTCACCAACGAAGTCGGCGCTCCCGTACCCGACAATGAGAACGCCATCACGGCGGGACCCAGGGGACCGGTCGTCATGCAGGACGTGTGGCTGCTTGAAAAAATGGCGCACTTTAACCGTGAGGTTATTCCCGAGCGCCGTATGCACGCCAAGGGCTGGGGCGCTTACGGTTGCCTCACGGTCACGGGCGACATTTCGCGCTACACGAAAGCGAAGGTTTTACAGCCCCAAAAAAAGACCGATCTGTTCGTGCGCTTTTCGACCGTCGCCGGAGAGCGCGGCGCGGCCGATGCCGAGCGCGATATCCGCGGCGTCGCGGTCAAGTTCTATACCGAGGAGGGCAACTGGGACCTTGTCGGCAACAACACTCCGACGTTCTTTATCCGCGATGTACATAACTTTTCCGATCTGAACCGCGCCGTCAAGCGCGACCCGCGCACTGGTATGCGCTCGGCGCAGAACAACTGGGACTTCTGGACCCTTTTGCCCGAAACCTTCCACCAGCGCACCATCGTCATGTCCGACCGCGGCATTCCCGCCACCTTCAGGCATATGCACTTCTTCGGCGAGCACACGTTCTCTTTCTATAATGAAAAGAACGAGCGCGTCTGGTGTAAGTTCCATTTCCACACGCGGCAGGGCATCAAGAATCTTTCCAATAGTGAAGCCGCCGACATCTGCGGACGCGACCGCGAGAGCCACGGCAGGGATTTGTTTGAATCCATCGAGCGCGGCGATTGCCCGAAGTGGACGATGTACGTCCAGATCATGACCGAGGAGCAGGCTAAAAACCATTATGAAAATCCGTTCGACATCACGAAGATCTGGCGTCATAAGGAATTTCCGCTCATCGAGGTCGGCGTACTCGAGCTCAACCGTAATCCGGAGAACTATTTCGCCGAGGTCGAGCAGTCAGCCTTCACTCCGGCGCACGTCGTCCCGGGTATCGGCTTCTCCCCCGACAAGTTTTTACAGGGACGCCTCTTCGCCTATGGCGATGCCCAGCGCTACAGGCTCGGCGTCAACCACAACCATATTCCTGTCAACCGCGCCCGCTGCGAGGTAAACGAATACCACCGCGACGGCGCCATGCGCGTTGACGGCAACTACGGCGGCGCCCCCGCCTACACCCCCAACAGCGCGGGCTACTGGACGCCCCAGCCCGACGCCGCCGAACCGCCGCTCGACCTTTTGGGAGCGATGTATCGCTTTGACCCGAAGGATGACCCGACCGACGATAACTTCCGCGCGGGCGGCGACCTCTACCGCCTGTTGACCGAGGACAAAAAGCAAATTCTCATCGCGAACACCGCCGCCGACATCGCGCCGGTCACCGAAAACGTCAAATACCGCCACGCCGTGCATTGCCTCTTAGCCGACCCTGAGTACGGCGAGCGCGTCACCGCGGCGATGGGACTTGATTTCGGGAAGGTTAAGGAACTGTCGAAGCTCGACAATAACGGTTTGGTTCAGGCGACGCTGAAACCGTAAAGAATTAACTGTTTTGCCCCCAAAAGCCGCGTATGATGGCTTTTGGGGGCGTTTTATCGTATTTTCTAAAGAAACAATGATGGTATTATACTATATCAAACACGAAAAGACAAACATTACACCTTAATATCTTTCCATTTTCCCTTATTGAAGCGCGCCATCACGAACAGGTACCGCAGTATCTGGTCGAGGAGCAGGCTCAGCCACGCGCCGATGAGCCCCATGCCTAGTGCGTAGCAGATCAGCCACGTCACGAACGGCCGGATGACGCCGATGCTGACAAGCGAGGTCAACGCGACGTATTTCGTGTCGCCCGCTCCGCGCAGGCAGCCGGTGTAGACGACGTTGGAGATCTGGAACGGCGAGGACACCGCGACGATGTACAAAAGCTTAACGCCCATGGCGACAATGGCGGCTTCATCGGTGAACAGCGTCATCAGAAAGCGTCCGCCGAACAGGAAAATGAAAATAAGCATGGCGGAAACGAGCATACCGATGCGCTGCGACGCCTTGCCGTAGACGGCGGCGAGGTCGGCGCGTTTTCGGCCTAAGGATTGCCCGACAAGCGCCGCCGCGCCCATACCCAGCCCGTCGCCGACGCAGTAGGAGAGGTTGATGATGCTCATGCAGATCTGGTGGGTTGCCAGCGCCTCGGTGCCGAGCTTTGCCACGAGCATGGCGTAGATAAAGAAGCCGATACGGATGAAGAGCTGCTCGGAGGCTGCCGAGGAACTGATCTTAAAAAGCAGGCGTATCGTCGGCATATCCGCTTTGCGGCAGTTTTTGCTGGAGAGGCGTATGAAACCGTCCTTACGCAGCACCGAAACGAGAGCGATGACAAAGCCGACGATGTTGCCCGACAGCGTGCCCAGCCCCGATCCCCTGACCTCAAGGCGCGGAAAGCCCCAGTGCCCGCAGATCAAAAGCCAGCCGACGGTGATGTTGACGATATTGGCGGCAAGGTTCGTCACAAGTGCTATGCGGGTATTGCCCGAGCCGCGCTGGGCGGCATTCATCACCATGGTGAGCGCCGTAAAGCCCATGCCGACCATTGTCAGATCAAAGAAAGCCACGGCATCTTCAATAATGTCGTCTCCCGCTCCGGCAAGGCGCAGCAGCGGCCGCGCGAACAGAATCGAAGCGGCGCACAGGACGGCGCTTAAAAGAACGCAAATCGTAAACGCCTGTCCGAGGCAGAGGTTGGCGCGTTCGCGGTCGTTTTCGCCCTTGCGGCGGCTGACAATCGCCGTGACGCCGACGTTGAGCGCGAAAAAAACGGCAAAAAAAATAAACTTCGGCTGGTTGGTTACACCGACGGCGGCAATGGCGGACGGGCTGACCTGTCCGACCATAATGGTGTCCACAAAGCTTAAAAGTCCGATAAGGACAGTCTCGAGCGCGGCGGGCCAGCTGAACCGCAGAAGAGAGGTATACACTTTCTTCGTGTCGTAGCTGCCGTCGTCGGGAGGGGGAGTCCTGACTAAGTACTCCGGCTTGTATAATCGGTGCAGAGCCGTTTTCATGGAGAGTAACACACCTTAGTTTTTATTGATTTTCATGGAAATGTCGAACGCCTTGACCGAGTGCGTCAGTGCGCCGCTGGAGATTATTTTGACCCCCGTTAAGGCGATTTCCTTCAGGCGCTCGGCGGTGACGTTGCCGGAGGCTTCGAGCGGCACCCTGTCGTTTATGAACCGGACCGCTTCACGCATTTCCTCATTGGACATATTGTCGAGCATGATGATGTCCGCGCCCGCCTCCAGCGCTTCCTTTACCTCGGCGAGATTGCGTGTTTCGACCTCGATTTTTACCGTATGACCGATTTTTTCGCGCAAAGCGCTGACGGCGGAAGTAATGCCGCCGCAGGCGTCGATGTGATTGTCCTTGAGCATCGCCGCGTCCGACAGGTTGAAGCGGTGGTTTTTGCCGCCGCCGCAGACGACCGCGTATTTCTGGAGGGCGCGGAGGTTCGGCAGTGTCTTGCGCGTGTCGGTGATGACGGCGCTCGTCCCCTCTAGCAGGGCGGCATAGCGGGCGGTCGCCGTGGCGATGCCCGACATATGCTGGAGCAGGTTGAGCGCGGTGCGCTCTCCCTTTAAGAGCATGGCGGTCCTGCCGCTCAAGGAGGCGATCAGATCGCCGTTTTTCAGCGTGTCGCCGTCCTTATAAAACGCCTCCATACGAAACGTGCCGTCGAGCAGCTCAAAGACGCGCGCAAAGACGGACAGCCCGCACAGCACGCCGTCGTCCTTGGCAATCAAGCGCGCCGTACCCTTTGCGTCGGGATCGATCAGGTTATCGGTCGTGACGTCGATATAGTGTATATCCTCGGTCAGCGCCCTTTTAATAATATCGTCAACATAGGTCATTAAAAGTTCAGTCATGTTTTCCTCCTTAAATTTATTCATCCACCTCGCGCAGGATAATAAAGGCGACCGTCGCGATGCTCAGTGCCTCGCAGTAGTCGGCGGTGATTTCAAATCCGCCGGCGCGCAGGCGGGCTAAAATGTCGCCGACGCGCCTGAAACCTTCGTGTATGGCGCCCGCGTCGGGGATGACGAAATACGCCTTCTGCATGATCTCGCGAATCTCCGTGCGCATACCCTGGGGCAGCGGCGCGCCGCCCTGTGGCAAGGGAGGCAGCTCCTCGGGCTGTACCTTGTATATGCCAAGCTTTTTCTGCCGTTCGATGTCGAGAGCGGCCTTTCGTCCGAAGACGAGCGCCTCGAGCAGCGAGTTACTCGCCAAGCGGTTTTTGCCGTGTACGCCCGTGCAGGAGCACTCACCGGCGGCGTACAGCTGCGCGACGGTCGTGCGGGCGTTTAAGTCGGTCTCAATGCCGCCCATCAGGTAGTGATGGCAGGGGAAGATCGGGATTAGGTCTCTGGCGATGTCCACGCCGTTTTTGAGGCATCCCTCACTGATGCCCGGGAAACGGTTTCTTAAGAATTCTTCACCCTTATAGCGGATGTCAAGATAAAAATGATTGCTGCCGGTACGGCGGGATTCCAAAATAATCGCGCGGGAGACGACATCGCGCGGAGCAAGCTCCAGACGCTTGTCATACCGGTGCATAAAACGCTCTTTATCGGTATTGAGCAGGTACGCGCCCTCGCCGCGCACGGCTTCGCTGATGAGAAACTGTTCGCGTCCGTCGGAGTTGAAGGCGGTCGGGTGGAACTGGATATAGCTTAAATTTTTGATGCTTGCGCCCATTTCATAGGCTAAGCGGATGCCGTCGCCGGTGGCTACAGACGGATTGGTCGTGTATTTATAGACGCGGCCGATGCCGCCCGTGGCGAGCAGAACGAAGGTTGAGAATACGCGTGAACGTTCCTTGTCGCACAAAAGCTCCGCCATAAAGCCGCCGCCGCGCTTTTTCATCGCAGTCACCATGGTCATGTCGCTGATGGTGACGTTGGGGAGCTTTTCCACAGCCGCTAAAAGCTTTATGATCAGCTCGTTGCCGGTGGTGTCCTTGTGGTGAAGGATACGGTGGCGGCTGTGCCCGCCCTCGAGGGTCATTTGCAGGCTGCCGTTCTCGTCGCGGTCGTAATCGACGTCGTAATCGATGGTCTTCAGTACGTCGGACGGTCCCTCGGTCACGAGCTGGCGCACCGCGTCGGGCAGGTTTACACGGCCTCCGGCGATCATGGTGTCCTCGATATGCAGATCATAGCTGTCACTCTCAAGGTTTAACACCGCGGCGACGCCGCCCTGCGCCAGCGACGAATTCGACTGCCGGCGCTCTTTTTTGCAGACGAGAAGAATATCGGTGTCCGGCGAAAAATTGAGCGCGGCGTAAAGTCCGGCGACACCGCTGCCGACAATCAGCACGTCATATGCTTTTTTCAATTCCGTTAAAGCCATAGCATCACTTTTCCTATCTAATATATTATACTACATTTTTTTGAGTAATCAATATTTTCGTCAAAATTCCCCGTTGAG
>CAYYFY010000046.1:0-9963 GCA_964471035.1 uncultured Eubacteriales bacterium | reverse complement strand
GTGGTCGAGCGCCAGATATGTATTGGCAAGCGTCTGCGCCTCGACACCCTGCGAGGCGTCTACGACGAGCAGCGCCCCCTCGCAGGCGGCAAGCGACCGCGATACCTCGTAATTGAAATCGACGTGGCCGGGGGTGTCGATCAGATTCAGGCAGTATTTTTGCCCGTCGTCCGCCGTGTAGTCGAGCGTGACGGCGTGCGCCTTAATAGTGATGCCGCGTTCGCGTTCCAGGTCCATGTTGTCGAGCACCTGCTCGGTCATCTCGCGCTTGTCGACGGAATCAGTAAGCTCGAGCAGCCGGTCTGCCAGCGTGCTCTTGCCGTGGTCGATGTGCGCGATAATCGAGAAATTGCGGATATGTTCTTTTCGTACAAAAGACATAAATTACCTTCCTTACAGTGCGTTATCGTCTGTTTTAAACCCTTTTCCGAAGACCTCGCCCGCCTCGGTCATGATGACGAAGGCGCCGGGGTCGATTTCGCGTACCAGCCGTTTGATATGGGCGACCTCGTTGGGGCGGACCACGGTTAAAAGGCACTTTTTTTCCTCGCCCGTGTACGCGCCCGTGACCGGCAGGACAGTGACGCCCCGGCTGGACTCGGTAATAATACGCTTGGGGAGTGTGTCGCCGCAGGTGGTGACGATCAGAAGCATTTTGCTGCGTCCCGCGCCGAGGACGACATAATCGACCGCGCGCGACGAGAGCACAAACACGACCGCCGAATACAGCATACTCTCGATGTTGCCGTAGACTACTCCCGCCAGCGCCATGACGACGACGTTCATAAGGAGGATCAGCGAGCCGAGGGAAATGTGCGGCAGCTTCAGCTTTACGAGGCGGCTTAAAATATCGGTGCCGCCGGTCGTCGCCCCCCGTAAGAGGATCAGTCCCGTGCCGATGCCCGCGAACGCGCCGCCGAACATCGACGCCAGTAACCTGTCGCCGGTATAGACGGGCAGAAACAGCGCGCCGAGGTCGATGAATACAGAGGCGAGCAGCGTCCCTACAAGCGTACGGGCGACGAATTTCAGCCCGAATTTTTTATATGAGGCGCCTAAAATCGGTATATTGAGCAAAATCACCATGACGCCTATGGGAAAGCCCGTCAGGTGGTTTATGAGCGTCGAGAGACCCGTGACGCCGCCCGGGGCGATGTTGTTGGGCGAGGAAAAGCAATCGACGGCAATCGCGTAAATGGCGGCGCCGAGGCACCAGACCAGAAAGTCCGTCAGCAGATAGACGATCTTTGAGCGTGTTTTATTTTTTATTTTGTCGTTCTCCATCAAGCTCACCGGCAATCCTTGAAAACAATTCTCTGATGCGCGCTTCGTTCTTTGATAAATAAAGATAGCCGAAAACCGCCTCTAAGCCCGTCGCGCTGCGGTAATCGGCCGGCGTCTGATTTTTCGGCATATGCGCGCTGTGGGCGTTGCGCCCGCGTTTGTAGACGGCATGTTCCTCGTCGGTCAGAAACGGCAGCAACACCGTTAAAGCCTTCGCCTGCGCCGCGGCGCTGACAAAATCGAGCGACAGCCTGTGCAGGTCCCGCGCCGGACGGTTGGCCGCGTGAAGGAGCCGTTCACGCGCCAGCAGACTGTAAACCGCGTCTCCTAAAAAAGCAAGAGCTATAGGGCTGTATTGCGACGCGGTCCGCGCGTCCTCTGAAAGAGCAGGAGCGGCGCTCTCTATAGTGTAGCCGTCCGCGGGCGGGGTATTCTCCGGCGGCGGCGTTTTCTGTATCTTTTCAGGGAACATAGGTGAACTCCAGATCGTAGATGCTGACCGTGTCGCCCTCTTTGACGCCCTGCTCTATCAGCGCGGCGATGATGCCGCTCGACACGAGCAGGTTCTGAAAATACTGCAACGACTCGTAGTCGTCGAGGTCTGTTTTAGAGAGTACCTTCGCCAGCCACGGCGCTTCGACGATATAGACGCCGTCCTGCGCCATCACGGTGAAGCCGTCATTTTTCTTTTTCGCGAGCGCTTCAATCGGTACGGTGGAGGCTTCATATATCTTGACCGGCGGCAGAGCGGCGAGCCTGCGCGCGACGGCGTTTACAAGCTCTTTGGTGCCCTCGGCAATCGGCGCGATGATCTCAAAGTATTCGTATCCCTTTTCACTTATATACTCCTTGAATCGGGTGAGCTGTTCTTCGGAAGCAAGGTCTACCTTGTTGCCCGCGACGATTTGCGGATAAGAAGCCAGCTCGGCGTTGAATTGCTTTAACTCTTCGTTGATCGCCTCAAAATCCTCTATAGGATCGCGTCCCTCGCTGCCCGCGACGTCGACGACGTGCACGAGCAGGCGGCAGCGCTCGATGTGGCGTAAAAACTCGTGCCCTAATCCGACGCCCTCGCTCGCCCCCTCGATGATGCCGGGAATGTCGGCGATGACAAAGCTGCTTTCCGGCCCCATACGCACCACGCCGGGAACGGGGATCAGCGTCGTAAAATGGTAGTCGGCGATAATCGGCTTTGCCTCGCTGACCACGGAAATCAGCGTCGATTTCCCGACATTGGGAAAGCCGATGAGTCCGACGTCGGCGAGAAGCTTGAGCTCTAAAATCAGCGTCCATTCCTCGCCGGGCATTCCGTCTTTAGCAAAGCGCGGCGTCTGGCGCGTCGGGGTGGCAAAATGGGAGTTGCCCCAGCCGCCGTTGCCGCCCTTAGCGGCGACAAAGCGCTCGGTAACCGACATATCGGCGAGCAGCGTGCCGGTTTCAACCTCTTTGAGCAGCGTACCGCGCGGTATGCGAATGACGAGGTCCTGCCCGCTTTTGCCGTTCTTGCGGGAGCCGGAGCCGTTTTCGCCGCCTTGCGCGGCGTATTTGCGTTTATACCGAAAATCGGTGAGCGTCGAGAGGTTGTCGTCCACTAAAAAGACGATGCTGCCGCCGCGACCGCCGTCGCCGCCGTCCGGCCCGCCCGAGGCGACAAATTTTTCTCTGTGAAAGGCGACCGCGCCGTTGCCGCCGCTGCCCGCCTTAACGTGAATCTGCGCGATATCTACGAACATTTCGTTTCCTCCGGTTTTCTATGCTAACATTATACATCATCTTGTCCAAAATATAAATAGTGTTTCATAAAAAAGAAGAAAACACTACAAATTGTTATAATACTCTTGACAATCCACAATATATAGTGTAAAATTCAATCAAACCCAAGTTTAAACACGCATCGGAGGAGCGGGTTAAAAAATTTTTAAAAATTTAATCGAACATTTGTGTTGACAAACGAAAATACTGTGCTATACTAAGGACATAGAAAACAAATGTTCGATATTTAGAAGAGGTGAGCATGATGTCCGCGTTGATGATTGTCAGAACTTTTTTAGAGATACTCGGAATTCTTTTAGCCGCTTACGCGGTCTATAGGAAAGACGCTGTGGACGCTTTCGAGGAAAAACTCTTCAGAACTGTCCGCTTTTATCTCCATAAGTACAAACGCCAAAAAAACCGCCGGAAAATGCAGGAGAGCAGGACGCTTATCCTCGCGGTTGACAATACCGATAAAGAATTTGCGTCTTGTCCTGAGCCGAACGCCGTCAATCCGCGGGCTGTCAGCTGAATTTCAGTTCTTTTTCTGTTGATTTTTTGGAAATAGGTTGATTTTTATTTCCATTTATTGTATACTCCTTTTGTTGTTGTAGTACAACATACAAAATTACAGGAGGATTTTAATCTATGAAGAAAAAGCTTTCCGGAATACTCGCCATCGCTCTGATTTTATCGATGGTCGCCTTATTTGGCGCTTGCGAATCCAAAGAGACCGTTATCATCAATAAGGTGGATGACCTTTGGGGTAAAAAGATCGGTGCGCAAATAGCCACGACCGGCGCCCAGTACGCCAAGGACAGTTTTACCGATGCAAAGAAAGCCACAAAGTTAGGCACAACGGTTGCCACTGTTGAGGAATACACAAAGGGCGCCGACGCCGTTCAGGCTCTCGTACAGGGCAAGATCGACTGCGTCGTCATCGACAACGAACCGGCTAAAGCGTTTGTCGCCGCGAATACAGGCTTAGCAATTCTTGCGGAAGCATGCACCGACGAGGAGTATGCCATCGCCGTCAAGAAGGACTCGAAGCTGACCGCGAAGATCAACACGATTCTTGCCGATTTGAAAAAAGACGGCACCCTCGACAAGATTTTCAAGAACTATATCGGTGACGAGATTGGCAAGACGCCGTACACATCTCCGGCTGACGTCAAGCGTGACAAGGGTACGCTCACCATGGGAACCAACGCGGCGTTCAAGCCCTATGAGTATATTGAAAACGGCAAGACCATCGGTATTGATATCGACCTTGCGCAGGCGATCGCCGACAAGCTCGGCATGACCCTTAAAGTTGTGGAAATGAATTTTGAAGCTGTTGTCGATTCCGTAAAGAGCGGCAAGGTGGACATCGGCGTCGCCGGTTTGACCATCAACCCCGAGCGTAAGGAAAAAGTTGATTTTACCGATACTTATGCCAAAGCGCAACAGGTTATCATTGTCCGCAAGGAGTCGATGGTCTCCACCAACGCACCGGTTACGACCGCTGGCACAACCGTGAAAGCTGGCGGAACGACCGTGAAAGCCGATGGCACGACCGTGAAAGCCGATGACACGACCGTAAAAGCCGATGGCACAACCGTAAAAGCCGATGGCACGACCGTGAAAGCCGATGATACGACCGTAAAAGCCGATGGCACAACCGTGAAAGCCGATGGCACAACCACGACGAAATAATTTACACGAACAGGTTTAACCGGGGAGCAGTCCGCTGTGACGGGCTGCTCCGTTCTGATTAAAAGGGTTTGATTATTTGAGAAAGAGAGCCGTCGCAATTTCAGCCGTGCTGTTGGTGCTTTTTGTACTGACCGCGCAATTCGCCGTTGCCGCAAAAGCAACGGCGTCGTCTGAGCGCGCCACCGAAACGACATCAAAAACCGCCGTCGACACAACCGCCGCCGCGTCAGAGAGTAAATCGAAGCTTGAAACCAAATGGGATAAATTTTTACACGAGCTGTACATTAATTTTATAAAAGGTCAGAACTACAAGCTTTTTATTAAGGGCTTGGGCAATACGCTGCTGATTACGGTCTTAGCGGTACTTGTCGGTATCGTGCTCGGCTTTTTAATCGCCTCGATACGTTATACCTACGACGAGATAGGCGGAAAAAGGAAGGGTATTTCCGGTCTGCTGCTAACAGTCATCAACTGGTTTTGCCGTTTATATCTAACCGTAATCCGCGGTACGCCGATGATGGTGCAGCTGCTCATCATTTATTATGTTATTTTTGCTTCGGTATCCATCAACAAGGTCGTAGCGGCCGTAATCGGTTTCGGCATCAATTCGGGCGCTTATGTCGCGGAGATTGTCCGTTCGGGACTGATGTCCATCGACCGCGGTCAGATGGAAGCGGGGCGCAGTTTGGGACTTGGCTATTTCCAGACGATGACCCGTATCGTCATCCCGCAGGCGTTTAAAAATATTCTGCCGGCGCTGGGCAACGAGCTGATAGTACTTCTCAAGGAGACATCAATTTCCGGCTATATCGCGCTTCCCGATTTGACGCGGGCGGGCGACGTCATACGCGGCGCGACATACAGCACCCTGCCTTTGATTGCCGTGGCGCTGATTTACTTAGCGGTCGTCATGGTGCTTGCTAAAGGTATAACCAGATTAGAGCTGTATCTGCGAAAAGATACGAAAAACGCCGTAGCGCCTGTCGCGGACGTGCCGCAGACGGAAGAGGGGAGGAAAGCGGAAGAATGGTTAGGGTAATCGATCTTGAAAAGTCATTCAATAATAACTCCCTCCATGTGCTGCGCGGTATCACTGAGACGATAGAAAAGGGAGAAAAGGTCGTTATTGTCGGACCGTCCGGCTCCGGAAAGAGCACATTTCTGCGTTGCCTGAATCTTCTTGAAGCGCCGACAAGCGGTGAGATCTGGTTTGAGGATGAACTGATTACCGATAAAAAGTGCGATATCAACCGCGTGCGTCAACGCATGGGCATGGTATTTCAGCATTTCAACCTTTTCCCCCATAAAAGCGTAATGGAGAACCTTACCCTCGCGCCGACGATGCTCAAAACCATGAGCAAAGAGGCAGCCTGCGAGCAGGCGCTGCAGCTGCTTAAAAGGGTCGGGCTTTCCGATAAGGCCGACGCCTACCCGTCGCAGCTTTCCGGCGGTCAAAAGCAGCGTATCGCGATTGTCCGTTCATTGGCGATGAATCCGGAGGTTATGCTCTTTGACGAGCCGACGAGTGCGCTTGATCCCGAAATGGTCGGCGAGGTGCTCGACGTTATGAAGGAGCTGGCGGCGAGCGGTATGACGATGATCGTCGTCACGCACGAAATGGGATTTGCCCGCGAGGTCGGTACGCGCGTCATGTTTATGAACGAGGGGCTGATTGAAGAACAGGCGAGTCCGGAAGCGTTTTTCGGAGATCCGCGCTCGGAACGCCTGAAATCCTTTTTATCTAAGGTCTTATAGTCATTATAAACAACTAAGAGGACACTATTTCGTCAGAATTGCCGAAGACGAAAAGTGTCCGCTTTTCTTGCTTTCCCATGTACAAACTGGTATACTTAAATGGTTATGTGATTTTTTCGGGAGGTATTATTTTGGCAGACACGCAAGTGAGCGCGGAAGTTACGACAGAGGATAAAAAGGCGCGCGAATATTTGTATGAAAACCGCCGCTATGTCGGCATGAAAGAAACCGTCTGGTATATCATTTTCGATATGTGCCAGAGCTTCAACATCAATATGTACGCCGGACGGTTCGTAACCAACATATTACAGATCGACCTCGACTTTCAGACGTTTATCAGCGGTTTTAACGGCGTATGGGACATTGTCAACGATATTTTCATCGGCGCTATTGTCGATAAAACGAGAACCCGCTGGGGAAAATTCAAGCCGTATCTCGTGGCTCTGGGCATTCCGGCCACTTTAGGCACCTGTTTTTACTGGCTTTTACCTCTGATGTTTCCTGACGCCTCGCCGCGCAATTTCGCGAAATTTTTGACCTATTTTATTTTAGCCATCGTTAGGGAGGGCTCCGATACTTTCCGCGGCATCGCGCAGACGGGAATGCTCGCCACCATCACGCCGCACCCTGTCGATCGCACGCGGCTGATCACCAACGCGCAGTTCTGGTCAAGCGCACTGGGCGAAAAGCTGCCAGAGCAGCTTATGACCGTCATTCTCGATTTGATCGGCAACAAGGTCATCAATCTGTCCCTGACAAAAACATTCGTTTTCATGGGCAATTTCACCACCATCATCAGCGGCGCGGCGGCGCTTGTCTTCTGTATGATGACTAGGGAACGCATCATGCAGTCGGTGGAACGCCCAAGCGTACTGCAGGGAATAAAGTCAATAATCAACAACAAACCGGTGCTGCTCATGACGCTGTCCAAAACACTGTCGGGCTTTTCGGTCGGCGGCAGTAAATCCGATTATTACATTGATGTGCTCAATTTTGCCTCGATGGTCTTTTTCGCGGGAATCCCCGCCGCGCTTTTAGGACCGCTGCCCTACGCACTGGTGCCATGGTTCAGGCGCCATTTCAGCAGCCGCACGCTGTATATCCTCGGTACATACATCGGCGACATTTTAATGGTACCCGTCTTCTTCTTTGGCGCCATCGGCGGCAAAAAGAACGGATTATACAAGCGCGCCGTGCCCATTGGAATCGCGATGGCCGTCTGGGAGGTATTTTTCAACTTCTTTTACGGAGTCCGCAAGGTTATCCCCAACGAGATGTACAACGAGGCGATGGACTACTGCGAGTGGAAGAACGGCTACCGCACCGAGGCGATGACTACCGTCGCCAAAGGGCTTGCCGAAAAGCTTTCACGGCTCGTCAGCGGGCTTATATCCTTACAGATTAAAAAGCTGATCGGCTACGACATCACCGCGTATACACGCGGTCACGCGCAGACCGACAACACGAAGTTCGGGCTGTTCGCCATGTTTACAATCGTACCCAGCATCACCACGGCTTTGGGCATCATCCCGATGTTCTTCTACGATCTGACGGGTGAAAAGCGCGAGCGTATGTACGCCGAGCTGCTCACGCGCAGAGCCGAAATGTCAAAGCAAGCCACCGCGGGCGACGCCGAGGCGCTGAAAAAAGTCGCCGAAGAGCAAATGCGCGTCGGCGAGCGCACCAAGGAAGAGCGTAAAAAGCAAAAAGAAAGCAATAAATAATTAAACCAAATCTTTTACTCGCCGCAAGTTGTGCTTGCGGCGATTTTTTCCAATAAAAATCCAAAGTAAGGTATTGCGGCACAATAACAGCTGTGCTATACTAAAAGCAATATAATCAACCGCAGGTTCCTTTAAATCTAACATCTGACATCTGACATCTAACATCTAAAAAGGGGGTCATCAAATTGTCTGAGACCGTTATCAGTACCGAAGAAATGTCAGCTGAAGAGAAGCAAGCACGCAGCTATCTGTATGAAAACCGACGGTATGTAGGTATGAAGGAAACGATGTGGTACGTCGTTTTTGATATGTGCCAGAGTTTCAATATCAATACCTATTCCAGCCGGTTCATCACCAATATCCTGCAGATCGACCTCGATTATCAGACTGTAGTCAACGGCGTCAACGGCGTTTGGGATATTGTCAACGACATTTTCATCGGCGCGATTGTGGACAGGACACGCACCCGCTGGGGAAAATTTAAGCCGTATCTCGTCGCCCTGGGCATTCCGGTCACGCTTATGACCAACCTTTACTGGCTGCTGCCGCTGATGTTCCCCAATTCCTCTCCCAAGAATATGACAAAGTTTATCACCTATTTTATACTGGCTATCGTCCGCGAGGGCGCGGGTACGTTCCGCGGTATCGCGCAGACGGGGATGCTCGCCACAATCACGCCGCACCCTGTTGACCGAACGCGGCTGATCACGCAGGCGCAGTTTTGGTCGGGTACGCTCGGCGAACGGCTGCCCGAGCAGATTATGACCGTCATTCTCGACCTTATAGGCAACAAGGTCATTAACCTTTCCCTGACAAAGACCTTTGTCTTTATGGGTAACTTTACGACCATTGTCAGCGGCGCCGCCGCGCTGGTTTTCTGCATGATGACCAGGGAGCGGATCATGCAGTCGGTGGAAAAACCGAGCGTGATGCAGGGTATCCGGTCGATACTGAACAACAAGCCGATTCTGCTCATGACGCTGTCGAGGACGCTGTCCGGTTTTTCAGTAGGCGGCAGTAAATCCGACTACTATATCGATGTGCTCAACTTTGCCTCCCTTGTCTTTTTCGCCGGTATTCCCGCCGCGCTTTTAGGACCGCTGCCCTACGCCTTAGTGCCGTGGTTCCGCCGCCATTTCAGCAGCCGGACGCTGTATATTCTCGGTACATACATCGGCGACATTCTGATGGTTCCCGTCTTTTTCTTCGGCTCCATCGGCGGCAAAAAGAACGGGTTATATAAGCGCATTGTGCCCATTGGTATCGCCATGGCCGCATGGGAGGTGCTGTTCGTCCTGTTCTATGGCGTACGCAAGGTCATTCCCAGCGAGATGTACAACGAGGCCATGGACTACTGCGAATGGAAAAACGGCTACCGCACCGAGGCGATGACAACCGTCGCCAAGGGTCTTGCCGAAAAGCTGTCCTCGCTTGTGAGCGGTCTCATTTCACTCCAGCTTAAAAAGCTGATCGGCTACGACATCACCGCCTATTCGCGCGGTCACGCGCAGAGCGATAAAACCAAATTCGGGCTGTTCGCCATGTTTACAATAGTACCCAGCATCACGACGGCGCTCGGCATCATCCCGATGTTCTTCTACGATCTCTCCGGCGAAAAGCGCGAGAGAATGTACGCGGAGCTTCTCGTGCGCCGCGCGTCGCTCTCGAAGCAGGCCACCCCGGGCGACGCAGAAACGCTTCAAAAGGTCGCCCAAGAGCAGATGAACCTCAGTGAAAGCACCCCCGAGGAGCA
>CAYYFY010000045.1:0-10025 GCA_964471035.1 uncultured Eubacteriales bacterium | reverse complement strand
CTGTTCGTCGACCGACACGCACGCGCAGATTTCCATTGAGGCTTTAAATGCCGGCAAGCACGTTTTCTGCGAAAAGCCGGTCGATCAGACTGTCGAAAAGATTGAGGCGGTCAAAAAAGCGCTCGAAGGAAAGAATCTGAAATTTCAGGTCGGTTTCAACCGCCGCTTCGACCACAACTTCGCCGCCGTGCGCGCCGCGGTCGACGCGGGCAGGATAGGGCAGCCGCATATTGTCAAGATCACCTCGCGCGACCCCGCTCCGCCCAACCCCGCGTATATCAAGGCCTCGGGGGGAATGTTCCTCGATATGACCATTCACGATTTCGATATGGCGTGTTTCCTTTCGGGAAGCGCGGTCGAGGAGATTTATGTCGAGTCGGCGGTGCTCGTCGATCCGGCTATCGGCGAGCAGGGCGACGTCGATACGGCGATCGTCACGATGAAAATGAAGAACGGCGCTTTGGCGGTCATCGACAATTCGCGCAAGGCTGCTTACGGCTATGACCAGAGGGCTGAGGTATTTGGCTCAAAGGGCATGGTCGCCACCGCCAACGACACGCTCTCGACCGCCGTCATCGCCGATGAGAACGGCGTGACCGGCGAAAAACCGCTCTATTTCTTCTTAGAGCGGTATATGCAGTCCTTCGCGACGGAAATGATCGATTTTGTAAACGCTATTGAAAACGACACCCCGGTGCCCGTGGGCATCGAGGCGGGGCTTGAAGCGGTCAAAATCGCGCTGGCGGCTAAAAGGAGCGTCCTGCTCCATAAGCCGGTCAGTCTTACGGAAGTATAACGGTTATGAATAAGTACGACGTCATTGTCATTGGAGCGGGCTGCGGCGGACTGACCGCGGCGGCTTCGGCGGCTAAAAAAGGCAAAAAGGTTCTGCTGCTCGAGAAGCACAATGTGCCGGGCGGTTTCGCCACGAGCTTTGTCAGGGGACGCTTTGAGTTTGAGGCGTCCCTGCACGAGCTGTGCGGCTTCGGGTTTGAAGAGGGTCAGGGCTCGGTACGTAAAATCCTCGACGGGCTCGGCGTCAGCGCCGCGGTCAAATGGGTCGCTGTTCCCGACGCGTACCGCGTGATCACCAAATCGCGCGCGGGCGCGCCTATTGACGCGGTCATGCCCTTCGGCATACAGAAATACATCGATAAGATGGAAACCTATGTGCCCGGCTCGCGCCCCTCCATGGAGCGGCTGTTCGCTTTGGCGGAGGACATCGTCAAGTCGATCGACTTCTTCGGCGCTCTTGACGGCAAGCCGGACTTCGCGACCGCGCGAAAAATTCTCAAAGAGCACATGAATTTTATCCGTACCGCGCCGTACAGTGTCAATGACGTTCTTCACGCGCTGTGCGTCCCGCCTTTAGCGCAGGACATTTTCACCGCCTACTGGTCGTATCTCGGCGCGCCGTGCGACACGGTGAGCTTTATCCACTATATCGTCATGGTGTATACCTATCTGACACTGGGCGCCGTCGTCCCGAAGTTCCGGAGCCACGACCTGTCGATGGCGCTTGCCGATGCGGTTGAGAAGAGCGGGGGAGAGATATGGTACAACGCGCCGGTGTCGCGTATCCTGCTCAAAGAAGGCAAGGCCTGCGGCGTCCGCCTCGCGGACAGGACGGAGATTTTCGCCGAAAATATCGTCTGTAATATATCGCCGTCAACGGTCTTTTCGAAAATGATCAGCCATGACGACGTTCCGGAGCGGGATATTAAGCTCACTAACGCCCGTCAGTTCGGCGCGCGGGGGATGAGCCTGTATTTAGCGCTCAACCGACCGCCGGAACTGCTCGGCATCAATGATTATTCCGTCTTTCTCTACGATACAGCCGATTCCCGCCGCCAGTACGCGCAGATGGGGAGCCTTTCGGCGAACGACGCGCAGGCGACGGTCTGCCTGAATATCGCCGACCCTTCTTGCTCGCCGAAGGGGACGACCCTCATGTGCTTTACCGCCCTGTTTACGGGCGACTGTTTCGGCGGGGTACAGCCGGAGGACTATTTTGACTTAAAGCGGAAATTGGCGGACAGGCTTATCGACAATTATGAGAAAAAGACCGGCGCGCAGCTAAGGGGGCATATCGAGGAAATCGAGCTTGCCACGCCGATGACCTACGCGCGCTATACCGACACCCCTCAGGGCACCATATACGGCTATCTCGCCGAGGACTGGGACGGCATCGTCCCGCGCATCATGACGGCTAAAAACGACGCGTCCCCCTTAGGGCTGCGCTTCTGCGGCGGCTGGGGCAAGAGGCTTTCGGGGTACAGCGCGGCGCTGGGCTCCGGCTGCGCCGTCGTCGAAGAGCTGTTAAAGGATGAGGAAGAGGCAAAACGAAAGGAGGCAGCGGCGCTTGAGCAAAAATAAAGTGGTCGTGCATTCGACCTTCAAGGATTTGAAGAGCTTCGCTTCGATGGCGTCCCTAAGAAAGGGCATTGTTGAGAGCGCCTCGCCCGCGCCGCTGCTTAAGACCCACGGCGTCAACATGACCGCGGCGGCTCTGCATCCGGAGGTCATGCATCTCGTTGTGAAAAAGATCGTGCCGATGGGCGGCGGCATCAAGAATTACGTTCTGACAAACGACCTTAACAAGGGTACGCAGTCGCTGGCGTATTTCAGGGCGGGGCAGTACTTAAGCCTGCGCCTGAAAATCGGAAAATCAATCGTTTCGCGCCCGTACTCAATAGCCTCCTCGCCGCGGCTGGCGCTCGACAACGAGTATATCATCACCATAAAGCCCGTTGAGGACGGCTTTGTTTCGTCATTTATCTTAAACAACTGGAAACGCGGCACGCCGGTAGACGCGGTCGGACCGGACGGACGTTTTTATTACGAACCCTCGCGCGACGAGGAAACCGTCCTCGGCATTGCGGGCGGCAACGGCATCACCCCGTTCATCTCGATGGCTCAAGCGATTGCCGACGGCACGGAGAACATGAATCTGACGCTGCTCTACGGCTGCCGCAAACGCGCCGACGCCGTATTCAAGAGCCTGCTCGACGAGCTTTGCGAAACCTGCCCGAAAATCAAGGTCGTCTATGTTTTCAGCGACGAGCGCGTCGACAGGTGCGAGCGCGGCTTCATTTCGCGCGCCATTATTGAAAAATACGCGCCGGAAAACTTCACGATCTTCGCCTGCGGTCCAGCCTCGCTCTATCGCTTTGTCGCCTCGGAGCTGTCGCTCATGGACATCGAGCGTAAAAATATCCGTTTTGAGATGTTCGGCGAAATTAAAAGCCCGGGCTTACTCGCGGATTTTCCGGAGGACGCCAAGGGCAAGGAGTTTTATCTGACCGTTTTTAAGCGCGGACAAATCATTTTTGAGCTGCCGTGTCTGGCGGAGGAAAGCATTTTAACCGCTCTTGAGCGCGGGGGCGTACCGATGAACGCCTCGTGCCGCAGCGGCGAATGCGGCTTCTGCCGAAGCCGCCTTAAGGACGGGAAGATATTTATTCCCAAAAGTACGGACAAGCGCCGCTTCGCCGACGCGAAATACGGATACATTCATCCGTGCTGTACGTATCCGGTCAGTGATGTGGCGATAGAGATTTTTTAATTAAGACTGTTTTTGTGTTAAGCTTTGTGGGTTTTAGGAAGCTTAAGATGTTAGATGTTAGACATTAGATGTTAGATTTAAAGGGGTTGCGCCGCTGTTTTAATACACCGCAAGTCCTTTTTTTATCTTTTTCTTTCCCGAAAAACCTTCGCCCCAGAATTATTTAAAAAAACGGTCTGATTAAATAAAAATAGCGTCTCAAAATGTGTACTTTTTGAGACGGTTTTTAATTTGGTTAAATATTACATTATTTGTTTGGTAAAGTCAAGTTATTATTGTCAAAACAAAGAAAATATGAGCGATATAAATACCAAATACTCAATAAAAAGTACACCTTTTGAGACGTCTGTTTTATATTTCATGCGCTGTAAAATTGGCTTTGCTCATGCCGCGCTGTTCCTTCGCGCCTTAATAATCCGTTAAAACAGCCGCCCTGACACTTTTCGTCAAGGGCGGCTGTTTGTATTCAAATGATAATGAGGCGAAGCTCTTATGAGATGAGATGAGATGAGCTAAGAAAAGAGAGAAGAGGATCGGACCTGCGGCGCATTATACAGTGCCCCGCCCACCTAAAACAAGCGAAGCTTGCTTCACGTTCCCGCAGGAACACTTAACTCTTCACGTTACAGCAGGAACACTTAACTCTTCACGTTGCAGCAGGAATACTTCACTTAATTACCTGCTCCACTTTGCGATAATCGCCTCCAGCTGTCCCGAAAGCTTTGACAGCTTCTTACTCGGCTGTCCCTTCTGTCTCATGATGACCTCGGTCAGTTTATTGGCTACAGACAGCAGATGCGTATACGCCGGACTCTCTCTTTCGGCGTCCGAACCCTTTTGCACAAAGGGCATTTCGATTTTTTCATCTGTTTTTACATCGGCTGCAAGGTCGTACCCCTCGCCGTAATACGGCACGGTGATCTCCGATTTATAACGCGCTGAGATTTCTTCTGCGAACGAAACGCTCGCTTCCTCGCTGCCGTGGACGACGAAGATACGCTGCGGTGTGCCGCCGAAGGCGTCGAGCCACGCCATCAGCCCGTATTTGTCGGCGTGGGCGCTCAGCCCTTCCAGACGGACTATTTCGGCTTCGATCTTGATATCCTCGCCCATAATGCGCACGCGTCTTGCCCCGTCGAGAATGATCCTGCCCAAAGTGCCGTTCGCCTGATAGCCGACGAAAACTACCGTGCTCTCCCTGCGCCACAGGTTGTGCTTCAGATGGTGCTTGATGCGTCCGGCGTCGCACATACCCGAGGCGGAGATGATGACCTTTGGTTCATCGTCGAAATTGATCAGACGGGAATCGTCGCCCGTCACGGAGAGCTTCAGATCGTTGAATCCGATCGGATTTTTATGCTTCTTGAGCAGCGCCAGCGCCTCGTCGTCGTAGTCCTGACGGTTCTGTGTATAGATGTTCGTCGCCTCGACAGCCAAAGGGCTATCGACGTAGACGGGGAAATGGTCGTGCTTTTTGACCATTTTACGCTCTTTGATCTGCCGGATAAAATAGAGCACCTCCTGCGTCCTGCCGACGGCGAACGACGGAATGACGACGTTGCCGCCCCGGTCAAAGGTCTTTTGAAAAATGGACGCCAACGCTTCGGCGTAGTCCGGCGGCGGATTGTGGACGCGGTTGCCATAGGTGGATTCGACGACGACGTAATCCGCCTCATCGACGAACGAGGGGTCTTTTATTAAGGGCTGTTCCGTGTTGCCGACATCGCCCGAAAAAACGATTTTCTTTGTGATTTCGTCTTCGGTCGCCCATACCTCGATACAGGCCGAGCCGAGCAGATGCCCGACGTCGGTAAACCGTATTTTTATGCCTTCGCAGACCGCGAGTTCCCTGCCGTAGGCGCATGCTTCAAAGAGCTTCAGTACCGCCTCGGCGTCCGCCATCTCATAATACGGCGGCACCGGTTCGCGTCCGGCGCGTTTGCCCTTGCGGTTTTCCCACTCAGCCTCGAATTCCTGAATATGCGCCGCGTCGCGCAGCATAATTTCGCAGAGATCGTATGTCGAGTCGGTGGAATAGATTTTCCCGCGAAAGCCCTCGCGATACAACAGCGGCAGACGCCCCGAATGGTCGATGTGCGCGTGCGTCAGAAAGACATAATCGATGTTCTTCGGCGGTACGGGAAAGCTGACAGGCGTCTTTACGTCGCTGCTCTGCTCCATGCCGCAGTCGATAAGGATATTCCTACCCGCCGCCTGTAAAAAGTGGCTGCTGCCCGTGACCTCGCGCACAGCCCCATAAAATGACAGCTTCATATGTCGCTTCCTTTCTTTTCCTTTTCCCGACTAAGGAACTTGTCGCTTATTTGGCTGCTTCCAATTGCTTTTCGCATTCGGAAAACAGGCGGTCAAGCTCCGGCTTCATTTCCTTTTTTGCCTTTTCCGCTTCTCCGAGAGTTTTGGCTACAAAGTTGTATTTATCCAGATAAGCCGCGTATTTATAATTGGCATCATCGGATTTTTCAACCATCAAATCATAAATATTCAGTACCGTCTTTGAATCGTTTGTATCCTCATAATAGTCGTTGATGACCTGAAGCGTATAATAAAACGCCAGATCGAAGGATTCATAGTATGTAAATGCGTCGGATATCCTCTCAGCAAGCTCGTCGCTTTCATATTCACGCACATACGCGTTCATATATAAAAATATCATATAGTCATGTACATTCATGCGTTCTTCGTCGGAAGCCACCTCGATGTCACCGAAGCTGTATTCCCCGCTGAACAGCAGTTTGGGATAAAGCTCGACTATCTTTTCCGAATTCTTCATTGTAGTATAATAACCACAGAGATCATAAAGCGACTGCGCCGATTTTTCTTTTTCATAAGTTTTTTCTAAGCTTTCTCTTGAAATGAAAATCGCCGCAATCCCCGCCAAAAAAACGAAAGCTACGGCTATCAGCGTAATCAGAACGATTTTTTTCTTTTTTGTCATATCAAGTCCTCCGTAATGTCGATTTTTTTATATCCGTTATATAATAACGCTTTTTCCAGAAAAAGTCTATACAAAATTCCGTATCTTCACCGATAAAAAGATTGAAATAACAGTGTTAGAATGATATACTGGAAAAAAACGGAAGGCGGCTCTTGAATGGAAAAAACTCAAAACTGGGTACCGGCTTGGGGACAGGCGCACGCGGGGCTGTCCATAGCGCATTTTATCGCCAAAGATACCACGTACCGCCTTGTCGTCAACACGGCAATTTCCGGAAAAGCGCTGCGCCTGAGGCTCTCGAACAAATACGGGAACGACAGGGTCGTCATCGGTGCGATGACCGCCGCTCTGTGCGACAGCGAGGGTCAGATTCTCCCCGATACGGCGGCTGTACCCCTCACCTGTCAGGGCGACGCCGCGTTCACCCTGTATGCCGGACAGCGAATAGTCAGCGACCCCGCGCCGCTTATCTGTCCGCCGGACAGCTTTCTCTGCGTCAGCGTTTATGTGCGCTCCGGTATACTGACGAGCGGTAACGGGCTAAACAGCGCAAGGCTCCTGATTGCCCGCGGCGACAGAACCGGACAAATCTCCTTTCCACATACCGAACGCACGCGAACTAAGGTTTACAAGGGCGTGATGGGAATCCTACGCATCCCCCAGCCGCCGCCCATTCCGCTGTTTGAGGATATTGAGCTCGACAACGGCGAAAACGCCAAAGCGATTGTCTGCTTCGGCGACTCGCTGACGCATCACGGATTCTGGACCGCTCCGTTTGAGCGCGCGATACGAAAAACGTATCCGGGGCGGTACACGGTTATTAACAAGGGTATTTCAGGGAATCGCTTGATGCGCGGATCAAAAATTCCGCTAAAAAACTTCATGGGCAACGCCGCGTTTGAACGCGTCGCGGAAAATGTCTTTGATTACGAAAACGTCGCTTACGCCGTCATCTGTATCGGCATCAACGATATGCTCCAGCCCGCCACCATCGCCGCTCCGCCCGGTGACCGCTCCGCGCCGGAGGAGTACTATGAAGCTATCGAAAAATTCTATCGGTTGTTTCGCGAACGCGGCATTAAGACGGTCGGCATGAATTATGTGGGCTTCGGCGGCGGTATTGACGCGACGAAGAGCAAGAACGAGATGCGGCGCATTGTCAACGAATGGTTCTTTGAACATACCGATGTCTGCGATTGCTTTGTTGATGTTTATAATCTTTTTAGACATCCCGAAAAACCGGATTTCGTCCGTCCCGAATATCTTTGGAAGGACAATCTTCACCCCAACGCAAAAGGCGGCGAAGTCATCGCCGCAACTATACCTTTAGAAATTTTCAAATGAAAGGATAATGATTATGAAAAAAACGCTTCCCCTTGCGCTTGAACTGGAACATATGCGCCGCATGGTTCCCTCCATGAGGTATGATGGCGGCGATTTCGCCGCGTGGCAGTCAGAGGCGCGCGCTAAACTCGCCGAGCTGCTCGGCATGGACAAATTTGAAAGGGTTTCTCCTGAGGTGGAAATCGAGTACGATAAGCCCGCCGACGGCTTTCGTGACATTCGTTTTCGCTTTATGAGCGAGCCGGATTACAGTGTACCCTGCCATCTTTGTCTGCCGCTAAACGCCAACAAACCTCTGCCGCTCATGATCTGTCTGCAGGGGCATTCCCGCGGTATGTACCTCTCAATAGGTCAGACAAAGTGCGATGAAGACATAAAAAACCTCGAGGGCGATCGCGACTATGCCGTGCGCGCCGTCAAAGAGGGCTACGCGGCTCTGGCGATTGAACAGCGCAATTTCGGGGAGTGCGGCGGCAAGGAGGACGGCCCCGACTGCTACAAGGCGACGATGTCCGCCCTTCTAACAGGCAGGACGACCGCCGGAGAGCGTGCGTGGGATGTCATGCGCGCCATCGATGCTGTTACGGAATTTTTCGGCGAGTATACCGACACGTCGTTTGTCGGCTGTTTGGGCAACAGCGGCGGCGGCAGCGCGACATTTTACGCCTCCTGCCTCGACGAGCGCATCAGACTCTCCATCCCCTCCTGCGCGGTCTGCACCTATGACGACTCCATCGCCCCGATGCACCACTGCTCGTGCAACTTTATTCCGCATATCCGCGAGTATTTCAACATGGGCGACCTCGGCGGACTGATCGCGCCGCGTGCGCTTGTCATGGTCAACGGCGAAGAAGACAACATTTTCCCCATAGACGGCGCGAAACGCACCTTTAAGACGATTTCATCGCTGTACAAAGCCGCCGGAGCGCCCGAAAAATGCGTTCATGTCATCGGCGGTGAGGGACACCGATTTTACGCCGATCTGACATGGGAGGCGGCGCACGGACTGTGCTATTAAAGTAATATATCAAACTTCGTTTTACTATGAAAAAGCTGCTTCATCTCTGAAACAGCTTTTGTTTTTATTTTTCTGTCGTATCGTAGTATTGGTAATTCTTATAGTGAATCGCGGAATAAAAGGCGGTGAAGTCGGCGCTCTCAACTTTTTCGGTAGGCGCGCTGAATAGAATCTTATACAGATTGCCGCTGTGTTTGAAAACCAGCATGTACGTCGTTAAATTCCCATCGTCAGATGTTTTTGTTAAGGTATAGCTGTACGCCGTCGTGCCTGCCGCGGTATATTGGAACGAATCTTCTTTATATTCGACCGTACCGCTTTTCTCTGATTCTTTAATCTTCTTGAGCATGTCAAGCGTGTATTCCTTGTAAGAATCCAATGTATACCCGCTGACAACGGAAATCTGAACAGTAGCGTCATCGGATTTTTTTGTGTAATAACCGGCGTTTTCTTTATCCGCCATCCAGCCGCCCGGCAGCGTCAGCGTATAGGTCGGCGTCTGAATATAGTCCCCGTCCTGAATCTGATCAGGGAAAAAGTTGGCTATAGTCTGCGGAACACCGGATTCATTGGTAATCGTTTCGCCGTCGGTACCGGTCTGATACACGATAATATCGCCTTCGTTATTCAGAAGGGTACTACCGTCTGAATCGGTAACGGCTATATAGGTGCTGCCGAGCGGATCGACATAAGTGCCGGGATCTTTACAGCCGGCAAATACCGCTATTACCAACAGCATAATAATCAACGAAATTGTCGTAATACTTTTTTTCATAGTGATTCACCTTTTTTGAGTATTGTCCGCAATCAGGAAACCGATGTGGTATCGAGCGGGCTGGTCTCATAACTTTGCGCCCAGGTAAAGTTGAAGGAGGTGGAGTCGTTCAGCACAAAATTGACGGTCATATCGCCGTATTTTTCAAATGTGGAAAGCCCCGTGACGTCTGCGGCGACATTCGAGTTCTTATTGTAAGTAACATTCTTCAGCGTATCTGTCAGACGGTCAACCGTCGCGGAAATCGAGCAGCCGGAGTATTCGACAGTATAATCATTGAACTTGGCGTAAGACGAAACCTTGGCAAACTCCGAGGAATTCACAATCGTCGCCTTGTCGCGCAGCTCGAACGCCTTAGAAAGCGTGG
>CAYYFY010000044.1:1504-10295 GCA_964471035.1 uncultured Eubacteriales bacterium | reverse complement strand
ATGGTGGACGAACGGTATATCATCACCGAGGAAGAAAATCAGAAAATCTGTAAAAACGTATTTTACAGCCTTGAACCGCTTCGACTTAAGGCTTTCCCGCCGAAGGAGAAAAAGAAAATTGTCATTCTGCGGAAAATCATTGAGCAGTTCGAGCCGAAAAGGAGCTACACCGAGCCGGAGGTCAACGACATTCTGCGCGATGTTTTCGAGGATTATGTCACCTTACGCCGGTATCTTATAGAGTACGGCTACATGGAGCGCACCGCGGACGGCGCGTGGTATTGGAGGATATGAGATCAGACGGCGAATGGTAGATAACAGAAAGAACCGAAATTCCGGACCGCTCACATAGGCTGTCCGGAATTATTTTTTTGTAACAAATTTTATCCAGTAAGACGAGGAACCTGTCCCCATGTCCTATTTTGCCGCTTGATTTTTAGATAAACCTTACTTGATTTCCTCCACCGGGCGCATTTCGATATATCCGCGCCAGCCCTGCGGCGCAAGCTGCATTCTGGGAGCGAGCTCGTCGGCGTACCGGTACCCATAAACTTGAGGATTAAACCGCTCGATACGCCTCCACAGCTTACCGATGGCGTCCTCAAACACTTCGTCGTCATACGGCTCCCCCTGAAACACCAGCATTTTACACGCGTTAAGCTCTAAAACCTCATACCCCGCCGGAGTTTCCCCATTCCACGAGAGGGGCAGCTCGACGCCCTGCGCGTAAACTCCCGTCCCCTCTTTGCGCATAGCTTCGTGCAGCCACAGGCCGACCGGCTCGTACAGCGCCTCTTTGACGCCGCATAAAACCTCCCAGACATCACAGCCGACCTCCTCGCAGTACGCGAAGTATTCATCGGCCGTTTTGCCGCGGAGAAGCAGCAGCTTTCTTTTTGGCCTTTCTACGATCTGCGTGAAAATGACCGCCGTGTTGTCGTCCATACAAGACACCTCCGTTTTATTCATCGGGAGTCTGCCGCGGTAGGGGATCAGCCAGCCGTCAGAACACGGAAAATCCGCAAACCGTTTCGGGCTGATACCGAACGCCTTTGTAAACGCGCGGGTAAAGCCCTCGTGACTGTCAAAGACAAAGTCAAGCGCGACATCGAGCACGCGCCCCTCTCCCCCGCGCAGCGCGTGCGCCGCGCCGGAAAGCCGCTCAGCGCGTATATATTCAAATGGCGTCAACCTCGTCTGCGCCTTGAATATCCGCGCCGCGTAAAACGGGGAATATCCCGCCGCTCGGGCGACATCGCGCGCGGTCATCGGCTCTAAAAGATGCGCCGCAATATATGCCTTCATCCTGTTTACCGCCTGAGCGGCGTCCTGTTTATCCTCCACCGTCTCACCTCCCGGAATATAGTATAACAAATCCGGCGGACATTTTCTTGACCGCAAATGCTAATCTATCTTTATTCAGTAGGCATTATTTTAACCGCCGAGCAGCGCGGCAATATTGATGCCGCTTTCCCACGGGCGGCAGCGGCAGCCCTCGGGTTTATTGTACCGGTAGTACTCGACCCACGCGCCCGCTTCGTCCCTGACCGCGAGCATACGCGCCGTGATTTCGGCAAAATCATCTTCAGTACCGATTCCGAAAAACCGCAGGGCAAAAAGCAGCTCGCCGCATTCGTAGCCGACCGTTTTATCGGGGCGTTCTTTTGTCAGCGTACCGGCGCTTAAAAAGGTCTTGAGCATCTTAAGGACATTAATTTCAACCGCCTTCTTAAGCATGAGCGGCGCGCCCGCGGCAAGCGGCATCAAGACGGCGCTGGGGACGTCATACCGGATATTTTTCTGTTTTTCGATACCGGGCAGCAGTTTGTCGGCGCAGTCGGGACAGACGTATACGCCCTGCGGATTTTTACAGGCGCAGACGCCCATGCCGTGGCCGCACAGATAGACGCCGCTGCCAAAACGCGCCTGCCCGGGCGTGTCCTCGCCGGGACAGTTGGCGTACAGCTTTCCGCCGACAAGAAAATGGCGCTCAAAACTGTCTTCAATCTTGTGCATATCGTCCGACAGCATCGCCGCTTCCCCTTCTGTCAGCTTTAAGATGTTCCGATATTCAAGCAGTCCCGCGCAGGCATGATGATACAGCGCCGTCGCCTCCATCGAGCCGTCGCCGAGCACGGTGCGCGGCAGCAGTCCCCCTGCGATATACGTTTCGTCACCGTTGAACGGCAGCATCCCGTTTTTCAGCAGTGTGTGCTGCTCTAAAAACGCCCAACGCATCAGCGGCAGGAGCGACAAAAAGGTCTTTTTATCGCCCGTCGCGCGAAAATACTCAAGGCACATCAGGATAATATACCCGGTAATCTCCGTCCCGTCGTTCTCGTGGATATGAAAGGCGAAAGCATCGGTCCCCTGCGCGTTGTGGAGCGTGCCGTAAACAGTAAAAATACGCAGGTAAAACAGCAGCAGCGCCTTTGCCTCATCGAAGCACCCCAGGGCGAGCAGCCCCTTGTGTACGCCGTAATTGTCGCGGATATATGCCAGATGATACGCGTGTCCCGCTAAAACGCCGCCGGTCGCCGACTGCTGGCATTTGATGAGCTGCGCCACATCGTCGGCAGCCGCCTCAAAGGCGGCATTATCGATCGGACGGTTTGCCCGCCGCCGCGCGGTAAACCGCCGCCCGTCTTCGACGGCTTTATCATAGAGAAAAGCGGTCCCCTCGCCGCAAATTTTAGCGCACGCCGTCATCAGCTCCTCAAACGTACCGCCGAACACGACCGCCAGCGCGCCGTCTGTGACCGACGCCGCGATACATTCCGGCTCCCCGGACACCGGCGCGGCGTCGCCGAGGAGCAGAAGACACGCGTAGACCGGCGCGGGAAGCACGCATTTTCGCCCCGCGCCGTCGATATTATAAAAGCTTGTCCCCTCGGGAACGTGCGTCCAGAAGGCGTGCGGGGTATCGAGCAGCGTCTTTGACAGCCGCTTCCACCCCGCCGATTTTTCGTTTTTAACCTCAAAAACAAGCCGCGTATTCCCTTTTATCTTGCGGACAAATACCGTCCCGGCGGCAAAGTCCGTAACGGTCGAAACGGTGCGCCCGCCCTCGGACAGTTCATGCGTCCAAACAGCGGTCTTAGAAATACGCGTACTGTTTGCCTCGGCGGCGCCGGCGGTCAGACGGATCGAACAGGCGACCGGCGCGCTGTAGTGCGGTCCGAAGAGCTGCAGAACGGTCAGCCCCTGCCCATAGGCGCAGACTTGACCGCTGCCGATACAGTGTACGGCGGAAAAATCGGGATCGTTAATCTTGTACATGGCCATTCACCCTTAATCCGTCGTAAATTGATATGTAAACCTGCCAAGCGGCGCCGTATCACCGTACAGGTAAAAATCCATGATATCGCCGTCGTTCTGCATATTGTCAGACCATTTGAAGTTGAGCCTGAAGCTGTCGCTTTCAATGCCGAGCAGCGCTTTAGGTACCTCGATTTGCAGGGTGTTGCCCGATACGCTATAATTGACATTGCCGACCGCTTCCCAGTCCCAGCCGCCTTTTGAGCGCTCTAAGATAGCCTGACTGCCCAGCGAAACGCGGTTGATCACATAGTCGAAGCCCTCCCAATTTTTCTCTGAGCCGGTACCGATAAACAGGCGCATCCACGCGGGGTCGGTGGTCGGGGAGATGTCATCGGCACATTCGGCGAGGAAATAGACGTTCTCACTGTCGCGGGCGACCTTACAGAGCGTAATGTCGTTGCGCCCCGTGGCGTCCGTATAGTGAATCCCGCCGTAGCCGATGTCGTCACGGTCAAAGGTATTGCCCACATAGGCGTAGTACGCAGGGGAAACATCGCTCCACTGCGCGGCATTCGCAAAAATGTCGATTATTTTTTCCGCCGATGCGGTCTGTATGGCGTTTACGCCCTTGAATTTCCGAATATAATAACACATCTGATAATAATAGTTATCGGCAAGGTCTCCTTTTGACGGCTCGATGTCACGGCTGTAAGCGTCATCATACTCGTCGGGGAAGGCGTTAATTACCCCCTGCCACTCCGCATGGCGTCCGGCGACCCACTCGTTGAAGCCCGTGATGAACACGAAGTCAGGGTCAACCTTTAAGGCATATTCCCACTGCTCGGCGAAGTTCGCGCCGTAAGCCGCGGCGTTTTCGCGCGTGTCGCAGCCGTTTGAGGTGTACGTTCTGCCGAAAATGTTCTCGCCGTTCATCGCCGTAAGTCCGAGTTCTTTGGAATGGTTCTGCGCGACGCCGACGGTGATCTGCTCGGGCGTGCCGTCGGGATTGTTGTAGACGGCCTGCGGATACACCGACAGCCAGCCCCATTTGCCGACCGAGCCCGACTCGGTGTAGGACGGGTTACAGGGACGGAAGGTGAAGAACGCGGCAATGTCGCGGTCGGTCTGGTCGGTAATATCAAGACCGTCCGGATACGCTAAAATTAAAGGCTTGCCCTCCCAGTAGAACCAGAGGTTCTGACAGCGGCTATCCTTATAAATATCGTCGTATAGCATACGCAGCTGCGTGGTGGCGTCCTGTGACGCGCTGAAACCCAGCAGGAACGCGATCTTCGGGGTATTTACCCCCTGTGCCCGCGCCTCGGAAAAAACCTCGAACAGCACGTCATAGGATTCCTTCCACGTCGCCGTCCCGTTGGTATTGTCAAAAAAGATGACGTCCACGCCGGCATTGGCGAGCATCTCGGCGTGTTTTCTGAGCACCCAGCGGTCGTCTGTGTCGTAGAAGCCAAACAGCGGTTCGTTCCAGTGGTGGGGCATACCGACAGGACCCCAGCCGGAAAAATTCAGGTCGTGCACCGCTTCGGGATTGTTCTTGACCGTCTCGGTGACGTTGACGGGGTGAAGAGGCGACAGCTCGGCGACGGCCCGTGCGTGAGCGACATGCCACGTCCAGTAAAACAGGCCGACATATTTCCCTTCCCGCACATCTCCGGCTTCGGCATAAGAGGGCAGCGTCCGCCCTAAGGCGTCGGTCGCGGCGTAGGTGTCGGCATTTACAGCCCGTCTGACAATGGCGTCCGAATCGGTAAGCTGAATTTCAGCCGGCGCGGTCGTTTCCAAATGCAACAGCTCTTCCACGGTAACTCCTCCATTGGGAATCAGTATAATCAGAATAGCGGCCAAGAACAGGGAAATAAACCTGATGATTCCGGGCATACCGTCAACACTTCCGTTTCTATATAAAATTTACCTTAATTAATTATAAGAGTTTTTATCAAGCTTGTAAACAGCTATTTATTTGCCATTTACTTCCATTTCTTGTACAAATATAACGTTTATTAGTAAAGAATCCATATTTTCTGTTAATTTTAGAAAGCTTTCACTTGACAAACGCAATGGGACGTATATACTTTTAATATTAGGGTATTTACTTTAATGCTTTGTCCTTCTATGAAAGGAATGCCGATAACGATGAACTATGTAGTGACGACAGATGAGCTTGTATTTTTAACCTCTCTCTTTGCGCAGCAAAAGAGTGCTTTTTCCCAGAACGCTGTACGAAACACCGCCGCGACGGTTACCGCGGCGGTGGCGCTTTCCGAAATCGGTCTGGTTATTGAAGGACGCCTGACAAAGGAGGGCGAGGCAATCGCCAACGCCCTGCAGTCTCCTGAAAAGCACTTTGAGATTGCCAGCGCGGCGCTTATTGATACGCCCGTCGCCAGCTTTTATCGTTACAAAGGTACCTTCATTGTATTTTTACCCGAACCGTATAAGAATTTAATCGGTATTTTCATCCCCGACGACATTGACGCTTTCATAGAGGAGCTTCTGTTCGGCGAAAAGCTGCCCGCGTTTTCGCCCTATTCGCTTTCTCTGACGGCGCCCGAGGCGGCGGTTTTCGCGCTCAGCCATTTCTTAATCGAACAGCGTATTCAAGAACATAAACGTCCTCTGAAAAAAGAGGAGCAGTCCTTTACCGCAACGGATGTTTTCGCCGAGGAAAACCTTGTCAACCTCGCGCTTAAGCTTGATAAACTGCCGAATGACACGCGCGAGAGTATATTACGGAGCGTCAACAACGCCGCTATACTGGTTCCGGCGCTGGTGTCGCTGATGAACAAGGACGTGCTTACCGTTACCGACCTTTCCGGTCAGGCGCGTTTCGGTTATACCGCTTCGACACGCAGCTGGCTTATGAATGACGTACTGCTCGACACCATATCGGTCAAATCCATCATACCCGAAAAAAAGCCTGAGCTCTACCGCCTGACGACGTCAGGATTGCTAAAAATCCGCGAGGAGGACGGCGGCATGATTGTGTACGAAAGCGTACCGACGCTTAGTCCGGAAACGATCTGATTGATCAAACGCTCACTATAAATAAACGAAAAAACGGGGAGTGATTTTGTGCGAAAGAAAGCCTCATATCGTCTTTTAATAATCGCATGCATATCCATGCTCTCGTTTATGTTTTACGCCGCGGCGTCTGATACCTCTGATAAAAGCTTCGGTGCTGCATTCAATGACAGCACGCTTACCCTTATTGCCGTATCCGGCGCGGTGTCGTTCCCTTTCCGCCGTAAAAAAGACGAAATGACTGATACGGACAATAATTCCGGCAATAATAATCCCGCGGGCGGCGGTGCTCAGGTTGATACCAGCTTTAATTTCGGCGATTATGATGAGGATTTCGATTATGGCTATTCGGGGGGAAACGAACATCCCGCCGACAGCTCCGATGAAAGCTCAACAGAACAGTCAGAAGCCGATGCCGCGCGCTTAAAGGCTGAAACCGAACGTATGGCGGTTGAGAAAGCCGAAGCCAATCGGTTGGCAGCCGAGAAGTCCGAAGCCGATCGCATACAGGCTGAAGTAAATCGCATTGTCGCTGAGAGAATGGAAGCCGAACGGCAAGATCGTGAGAAAATCATAGCCGAACGCATGGCAGCCGAAAGGGAAGCCGCGCGTATCGCCGCCGAAAAGGCCGCTATCGCGCGTCAGTTGGTCGAAAGAGCCGAAGCCGCGCGTCTGGAGGCTGAAAAAGCCGAGGCTGAACGCATCGCGGCTGAACAGGCAATATCCTCACGCTTTAACCCGCAGCAGCCCGAAACGGATCAGATATCGGCGGACTACGCGAACGATATGCGTGAAATGGCGCTCAGAGCGGAAGAGGAGCGTCAGAGGGCGAAACAGCCGCAGTTCGGGCAAATGGCGCCGAACACAAAGCTTGGACAAATCCCACAGGGCGCGCCGTACGGGCAGAACGCACCGTACGGACAGAACGCGTACGGACAAAACGCGTACGGACAAAACGCGTACGGACAAAACGCGCAATATGGGCAGAACGCACCGTATCAGCCATATACGCCGTATGTGCAGCCTAGCGGGCAAGATTCCGAAGTGGATCAGATATCGGCGGACTACGCGAACGATATGCGTGAAATGGCGCTCAAAGCGGAAGAAGAGCGTCTGAAAGCGAAACGGGCGGAATCGGACCGCAGCGCGACAATGAAATCCCAGTACGCCACGCGCCCCGATCAGCAAATGACGGAAGAGGATCTTTTAGCGGCTCAACGCGCGGCTGATATGCGCGAAATGGCGCTCAGAGCGGAAGAGGAGCGTTTGGCGGCAAAACGGGCGGAAGCTGACCGTTTGGCGATGTTGAGAGCCCAATACGATCCCATAGCCTCCAGAAAAGCCGAAGCGGATCGCTTGGAGGCGGAGCGTCTCGCAGCTGAAAGAGTCAGAGGACGCCTCGCTGCCGAACGCCTCGCTGCCGAGAAAGCCGCGGCTGAGCGCAGCGCTTACGAACCTTATATCTCGCAGGAAGCCGAAGCGGACCGCCTGGAGGCGGAGCGCCTCGCGGCTGAAAAAGCCATAGAACGGCTGGTAGCTGAACGCCTCGCGGCGGAGCGCCTCAAGGCTGAGAGAGCCGCTGTCGAGCCTAGCGCCGCTAAAAAAGTTGAATCGGATCGCCTGGAAGCGGAGCGCGCCGCGGCTGAAAAAGTCAGAGAGCTTTTGGCGGCGGAGCGCGCCGCAGCGGAGCGCATGGCGGTCGCGAAAGCCGCAGCCGAACCTATAGCCGACAAAGAAGCCGAAGCGGACCGCTTAGAGGCGGAGCGCGTCGCGGCTGAAAAGGTCAGAGAACTTCTGGCTGCTGAACGCATGGCGGCTGAACGCATTTCATCTGCGAAAACCACCGCCGAGTCTGTGACCGATAAAAAAGCCGAAGCGGACCGCTTGAAGGCGGAACGCATTGCGGCCGAACAAGTCAGAGAGCTTTTAGCAGCCGAACGCATGGCGGCTGAGCGTATCTCAGCCGCGAAAGCCACAGCCGAGCCTGTAGCCGATAAAGAAGTTGAGGCTGACCGCTTGAAGGCGGAGCGCATGGCGGCTGAAAAAATCAGAGAACGCCTGGCAGCGGAGCGCATCGCGGCTGAGGAAGCCGAAGCGGCTGAGAAAGCCGAGGCCGAGAAGGCTGAGGCTGAACGTCTTGAGGCGGAACGCCTTGAAGCGGAACGTCTTGAAGCTGAACGCCTTGAAGCGGAGCGTCTTGAGGCGGAACGTCTTGAAGCCGAGCGCCTTGAGGCGGAACTCCTTGAAGCGGAGCGTCTCGAAGCGGAGCGCCTTGAGGCGGAACGTCTCGAAGCCGAACGTCTTGAGGCTGAACGTCTTGAGACCGAGCGTCTTGAGGCTGAACGCCTTGAAGCCGAACGCCTTGAAGCGGAACGTCTTGAGGCGGAACGCCTTGAAGCGGAGCGTCTTGAAGCGGAGCGTCTTGAAGCGGAGCGCCTTGAAGCGGAGCGTCTTGAGGCGGAACGTCTTGAAGCCGAGCGCCTTGAGG
>CAYYFY010000044.1:0-1404 GCA_964471035.1 uncultured Eubacteriales bacterium | reverse complement strand
GTCTTGAAGCGGAACGTCTTGAAGCGGAACGTCTTGAAGCGGAACGTCTTGAAGCCGAGCGCCTTGAGGCTGAGCGCCTTGAAGCTGAGCGTCTTGAGGCCGAGCGCCTTGAGGCGGAACGTCTTGAGGCCGAGCGCCTTGAGGCGGAACGCCTTGAAGCCGAGCGCCTTGAGGCTGAGCGCCTTGAAGCATTACGCCTTGAGGCTGAGCGTTTAGAAGCGGAACGAATTGAAGCCGAGCGGCTTGAGGAAGAGCATCTTGCGGCAGAGCGCATAGAAGCGTTGCGGCTTGAGGCAAAACGTCTCGAAGCCGAGCGTCTTGAAGCCGAACGGCTTGAGGAAGAGCGGCTCGAAGCGGAACGGCTCGAGGCGGAACGCCTTGAAGCAGAGCGTCTTGAGGCTGAACGTCTTGAATCGGAACGCCTTGAGGCAGAGCGTCTTGAGGCATTACGTCTTGAGGCAGAGCGTTTAGAAGTTGAGCGAATTGAAGCGGAGCATCTTGCGATCGAGCTTCTTGTGGCGGAGCGCATAGAAGCGTTATGTCTCGAAGCAGAACACCTGGCAGCAAAACGCTTTGAATCAGAGTGTCTTGTGGAGGAGCTCCTTGAAGCGGAGCGCTTTGAAGTAGAGCTTCTGGAAGCAGAAGCGGACCGTCTTGTAGCCGACCGTCTTGCATCCGAGCGTCTTGAGGCTGAACGTCTCGAATCCGAGCGTCTGGAAGCAGAGCACACAGACATGTTGCGTCTTGAGGCGCTGCGGCTTGAAATGCTGCGTCTCGAAGCGGAACGAATAGAGTCGGAACAGCTTATAGCCGAACGTTTTGAAGCCGCGCGCCTGGAAGAGGAGCGCTTAGAGGCCGAACGCTATGAAGCGGAGCGTCTGGAAGCGGAGCGCATAGAGAAAGCCGAACGTTTGGAAGCGGAACGCTTAGAAGCCCGACGTCTCGAAGCCGCGCGTCTGGAAACACAACGCATAGAAGTGCTGCATCTTGAGGCCGAGCGTCTTGAGGCGGAGCGCTTTAAAGCCGAGCTTTTAGAAGAAGAACGCTTAGAGGCTGTGCGCCTTGAAGTGGAACACTTTGAACGCCTTGAAGCGGAACGCCTTGAAGCGGAACGCCTTGAAGCCGAGCGCCTTGAAGCGGAACGTCTTGAAGCTGAACGTCTTGAGGCTGAACGTCTTGAGGCCGAGCGTCTTGAAGCGGAGCGCCTTGAAGCCGAACGTCTTGAGGCTGAACGCCTTGAAGCCGAACGTCTTGAGGCTGAACGCCTTGAAGCTGAACGTCTTGAAGCTGAACGCCTTGAGGCTGAACGTCTTGAGGCGGAGCGTCTTGAGGCGGAACGGCTTGAGGCTGAACGTCTTGAGACCGAGCGTCTTGAGGCTGAACGTCTTGAGGCTGAACGTCTTG
>CAYYFY010000043.1:0-10410 GCA_964471035.1 uncultured Eubacteriales bacterium | reverse complement strand
CTTATTCAGCTCCATGGCGAACAGCGGATGCGGCAGAATGATCACGTGGGATTTCAGATCGTCGGGGACGGCTTCAAAGATGCGCATAATCATTTTATAATACTTTGTTTCGGAAAAATCGCTGCGCACATCGTTGATTTCCCACTGACGCCATGTCGGCATGATGGTGATTTTGTCGGCATCGCTGTTTTTTACGCTCTTGTCGAATTTCGGCAGACCGCAGATATACAGGTCCTCCGGACGATGTTTTCCTAAGCGGATAAAGTGTTCGGCTTCCGCCTGTGAGGAAACGACCACCCTGTACAAGCCGTTGAGATTGTGTCTTTTAAATTGCTTTCTCGAAATGGAGTTCAGTGAAACCATATACATGACGCCGTGCTGTAAAAACACATATGACAGATTTTTACCGGCAATTTTATACATTGCGAAGGGGCTGACCGTACGCAGGTCGATAGCGTGAGCCATCATTTCGGTACCGAAAAATTTTTTTGATTTGAAAAAATAGTAATAATGCTTGAATGTGTTTTTATAGAGCAGGTTTTTTCTGTAGCGTTCGGGAATGCTCTCAAAATATTCGGAATCCCTGCTGATGAGGAAAAAAGCGTTGTTATAGCCGCCGTCGATCAGCTTTTCGTATAATACGCTGGCGCTTTCCTCGTATTTGACGCCGTCTTTCTCGAATAGGAAGATGATGTCTTTTTTTATGGGGATATACGACAGCACAAAGGCAAACGCCAGCTTCACGCGTTCGCGCACGGGGTCGGTGAGGTTTTTTCCGCGGACATACAAAGCCAGCTGATTTTCGATGACCTGCCTGAAGAACACGACGGTAGCGGTCGGTTCATCGATGAAGAAGCGCCCCTTAGCGCCGATGAACAGTTTTAAATACAGCGCGTTATAGGTGATACCGGTTCGCGCGCGCAGCCCGTCGTTGTCAGGAAAGGTCATGGTGAGATGGGCGTTGTGCGGAAGTGTTTTGACGTCCGCAAATGGGAGCGTCAAATGGATCAGGTTAAGCTTATATTTGCTTTTATGGTTTCTGGTATGGGGCAGTAAAAATTGGTGCTTTATTGTATAATCATGGCCGATACAGACGCGCAGGTCGTCATACGAACACGGCGCGGCGGATCTAAGCTTCCACAGCGCCAAAAGATGCAGGGAGCGACGCGTGCTGCAGGTCAGCGGAAACAGATGGGAGGCTTTGCTGTGTAAGCCGTAGGAGCTGTGGGCGATATTTTCTTCGTTTCGCGACAGGTACGCCGACCGCTCGGCGTCCGATGTGTCGGTTATTGTCATGTTTCTCGTTGCGGCTATTGAAGAAGAGATAGAAAAGCGCGCGCGTATTCTTTTAGGTATATACTCCGGATGATAATGAAGGCGAAGCTCCATAGGGCAGCCGAGCTGCGCGAAGATGCCCGTCATATAGATGCTGCCGCTGTCGAGAAGTACGGCTTTTGAAGGCGTTATCGAATAGAACTGCCGTTCGCGTTCGCGGCGATAGAAGCCGTCGAGCAGCCTTCCCTTGTATAAAAACGGGAGAAACCTCATTATCATGGCTTTCAAATATTCAATATATGTTAGCTGGAAAGCCGTGAGCAGCCTTAAACGGACGACGTTATCCGGCAGAGAGTCGAGAAACGTCGTTTTCTTTGCCCCCGTTTTACCTTTGAACGCGAACAGGCAAGTTTTGCCGTTCAGGGTTTTAAAATATTCGGAAAAAGCCGGGAGAAGATTCGTATTGAGCGACCCGCCGTAGACGAGTACAGGCTCTGTATCGGTCAAAAGACTGTTCTTTTCAACACGCAGCTTGTTTTCGCGGTTGTTTATGACTCTGTCGAGCACCAGCGCCGCGGTGTCCTTGTCGGCGTACCGGCAGAATTTTTTTAAAAACGCCTCGGGTATCTCCGTTTCCTCTTTTAGCGCCGACAATAGCCCGTCCACGGTACTGACAATCGGAAACGGCATTTCCTCCAGAGCAAAGTAGGTGCCTCTGTTTTTCATATACTCTTCCTTGTCGTAAGCAAACAGGACAATTTTTCTTCCCGTTTCGGCAAAGTCGAAGTACACGCTCGAATAGTCTGTCACCAGCGCGTCGCAGATTGACAGAAAATCATAGGTTTCGTAGTCCGCGGGGAATTGGCGGATGTGTGTATACTCTGTAAAGTCAATATCCTTGTTGAGAAGAAAGTGGAAGTTGACAAAGAATATCTGACTGTCGTCCAACCGCTCGTCAATCTGTTTGAGAAACGACTTGACAGTGTCGTGCTGATGATTCTTTTCCCGATTGCCGCCTCCGCGCCACGTCGGCATATAAGCAATCAGCGTTTTTTCCTCAAAGCCGGACTTTTTCTTAAGATCGGCGGCGAAAGCTTCGTTAGAAAGCACGGCGTTGCGCGGATAGTCACACAGCAAAACGTTTCCCTTATACAGCCCTTTTAAGTTGTAATCGTAATAGAACACATCACGCGTGAACTCGTTGGGAAAGAGCGCCCAGTCGCACATCAGATAGTTTTTCTGAATATTCGCTATGGATGCGCCGCTTGACAAATCGGACTCGCCGAGTGTCTTGAGCGGCGTACCGTGCCATGTGTTCAGGATGACCTGACCGTCTCTTTTCAATAAATAGGGCGGAAAGGAATTGTCGGTAAACAGATACCCGCAGGAGGCGAGCAGCCGCACATACCCGTCCGACAGGCGGATGACCGTCTTTACGCGTTTTAAACCATAAAAGGCGATACGCTTTTCAGCGTTCGCCGCGTTTTCTTCGGTAACGACCCAATAAAGTGAATATTCCTGCCACGCCGCGCCGACGGACAGCTCTCGCAGCAGCGCGAACATATTGCCGTTTAAATTCTGACCCTGTCCTCCCTCAAGGAGAACGGCTTTAGTATTGATGGGCAGGGTGTGCGTGTAGCCGATATAGGCCGAGCTGACGTTAGCTCTCAGTTTTTTAACCTTGTCGGAAAATCCACTTATCCTCAAACACAGCTCTCTCCCTTATTTTTTGGCGATAAGAAGGTTATAGCGCTTTACGGCATCGTCGATTTTTCCGTCAAAAATCTTCTTGCCGCGGTCTATGACGATACCTCTTTTGCAAAATTGCTGGGCTACCGATGTGGTGTGGGTCACGAGCAGCAGCGTGATGCCCTCCTGCTCAATGAGCTCGTTGACTTTTTTAAGACACTTATCCTTAAAAGCGGTGTCGCCGACGCTCAGCGCCTCGTCGACGATTAAAATTTCAGGGCTGACGTTGGCGTTGATGGCAAAGCCTAAGCGTGCCTTCATACCGCTTGAATACGCCCGCACCGGCTGGTCGATGTATTCGCCGATGTCGGCGAAATCGATGATTGACTGTTCGAGGGAGAGCATTTCCTTTTTGGTCAGACCGAGCGTCGCGCCCTTGAGATAGATGTTCTCGCGTCCGGTTGATTCGACGTCGAAGCCCGCGGTCAGCTCAAGAAGGGCGCTGACGCGTCCTCCGACGATGACCTCTCCCTCGTTCGGAAAGCAGACGGAGGTAATCATTTTGAGAATTGTCGATTTTCCCGCGCCGTTTCTGCCGAGCAACGCGACGGATTCGCCCCGCTCCACCTGAAAGCTGACGTCGTCAACCGCTTTTTTTTCGTGAAATTTGATGCCTTTAATAAACACGCTGAGAAGCGTTCTCCGGCCGCCGGTGTAAAGCTTATATTTTTTTGTTACGTTTTTAAATTCAATGATCGGTTCCAAAAATTTCCCGCCTCCTTACAGCACGTCCGGTATTTCCTTGCGCAGCCGCTTAAAGCTCCAGAGAGCCATAGCGCCCAAAACAACGGTCATCAGCAAAAAAACAAGGCATTCCTTCGGCTTTTCAAAAAACCATTTGCCGTTGACCAGTGAATCCCGAAAGCCGGTCACAAGAAAAGCAACGGGGTTGATTTTTATAAAGAGAGTGAAAAATCTGTTTTTGATCGTATACACGTCGAACAGCACGCCGGAGAACCAGAATACCGCGAAAACAAAGGATTTGATCAGGTTGAAAAAATCCTTGCTGATACAGGCTATCGGCGCGGCGAACAGTGCCCAGAACGTGAAAAAGACAAAGGAGAAAAAGATGTACAATGGAATCTGTAGCCAGTAGATTGTCGGCATTTTGCCGTAAATCAGGAAAATAATCAGGACGATGGCGATAAGCACCAGATTGACCATTAGCTTAGAGAGGCTGACAAAGGTCGGTATCGTCGAGACCGGATAGCGCATTTTGGTAATCAGATAACTGTATTTACGCATACTCTCGGTACCCTGTGTCAGCATCTCATTCATATAGAACCACGGAATCACGCCGGAAATAAGCCACAACAGGTACGGGAATCCGTTGATGTCCTTACTGCCGCGCAAGCCGATGGATATGGCAAACCAGTAGACCAGAACCGTGACGAGGGGCTTAACAAACGCCCATGCGAAGCCGAGAGCCGCCCCCCGGTAGGTCTTGACAAGGTCCGAACGCGCCATGCGCACGGTCTGTTCTGTGTATTGCCTATGTTCCGCAATAACTTCTCTAATAACGCCCAATTTCCTTATAGCCATCCTTTCTATGCGAGGGTTGGAAGATTTATCTTCAACCTTCCTCCGTTACCGCTTTTCTTCGCCGGGAAGCCGGTCGAACCCGCCGCTGGGCTGCTGCAGCCGCAGAGCCTCTTTGATCTGTGTTGTCGATACGCCTTCGGTGCGGTCAAGAAAGACGAGATCGCAGTAGTCCTTCAGATAATCAAACTTATCGCTGCCCTTCCAGTCGCCGCCCATGACGACGACGTCGACGCAGTATTTATGCACATCGTCGAGCTTTTGTTCCCAAGACGATTCGGGGATGACGAGATCGACGTAACGAATGGCCTCAAGCATCAGTTTTCTCGTTTCGTAGTTGTGATAGGCGACCTTGTCTTTTCCGGCGTTGAACTCATCGGTGGAGAGCGCGACGATCAGATAGTCGCCCAGCGCCCTGGCTCTTTTGAGCAGCCGGATGTGGCCGTAGTGGAGAAGGTCAAACGTGCCGTAGGTCAGAATCCGTTTCATTTGCTGTAATCCTTTCTATCGCGCTTAAACGCATACAATAAAGTATATACCATATTTTTACATTTGTAAAGTACTCAGCCCGAAAGAAGCGCCTCTGCGATGCGCTCGCAGCATTTTCCATCGGCAGTCTCGATGTATTTATCCCGAAAAGCGAACAGTGTTTCTTCGGGATACCGTCCGCTTTCCATGAGCGCGTAAAGCTCTAAAAAGGATTTTGAGGAGAGGGCGGGATACGCCATTAAGGGATTCAGATTCAGTCCGCGGTTCTTTTCGTATTCCTCTATGTCATAGACGTAAAACAGGAGCTTTTTTCCGGCGGCGGCTGCTTCGAAGCAGGCAGCCGAATAATCGGTCACGACAAAATCGGCAAGCGAAAAGAGGTCCCAGATGTTCTCGGACACGGTGAGAAGGCGCGGATCAAAAGGCTTGTCCCTTGTCAGGATATGCGGCTTAATAACGACGTTGTATTTGTCGAAATCGACGGTATCGAGAATTTCGTCTAGCTTCATCCCGCCGCCGTCGCGGAAGGTCGGCGCGTACAGAACGGTTTTCTTCGTCTTAAGCGTCGGGTATTTTTGAAGCAAGCCTTCAGCGGCGCGGCGCTTTGCCGCCGAATCGCGTACGAGATAGTCGAGGCGCGGCATGCCGAGCACGCGTACGCGCTGGGGCTCTATATGAAACGCCTCGGCGTAAATGTCCTTTGTCGCCTTGCTCGCGCAGGTGACGAAGGTGTAGTTTTTATGCATTTCGAGTGTTTGGGCTGTTTTTTTATCGCGTCCGCCCTCGCTGTCCAGACATTGATAACCGAATTTTTTAACCGCGCCGAGCGCGTGCCAGATCTGGACGGCGGTAAGCTCCTCGCGCTGCGAAAAAACGCTCAGCGGCAGGCAGTAGGTATCGACCACACAAGACTTCGAGCGTGAAAGCGCCCACATACAGCGCAGCGTGTTGCGCAGTATGCGCGTTTTCGGCGCGTTTTCGGAATCGACCAGCTCGCAGACCTCGACGATCTCAAGCGACTTATCGCGCGCGGTCAGGGCTTTTTTCAGCAGCTGAAAGTCGAGCGGCACGCCGTCGCTTTCGCGCGAGAGCATACATATTTGGTTTTTTACAGGCAGGAGCCTCATACAGCGGTACAAAAGCCCGAGGCTGAGCTTTCCGGCGGCAATCAATAGACTCATGGTGTATAAACCCTTTTCACGCGGTTTTTAAACGAACAGATGATCTCGTAGTTGATCGTGCCGGAAAGCGACGCCAGCTCCTCGGCGCTGACGCACAAATCGCCGTCATGACCTAAAATAATGACGCTGTCGCCAATTCTGACATGCGGAATATCGGTGACATCCACCATCATTAAGTCCATGCAGACACGCCCGACGACCTTGGCATACGCGCCGCCCACGATGACGCGCCCTTTGTCTGACAGCGCGCGCGGGTAGCCGTCGGCATAGCCGATGCTTATAGTGGCGAGGCGCATCGGTTTCTCCGACACGAAAGCGTGACCGTAGCTAACGCCGACACCCGCCTCAATGTCGCGCACGTCTACAACGTGGCTGACAATTTTCATAGCCGGCTGTAAATCGAGCCCGAACCGTCTGAGCTTTTCGTCGGGATAGAGACCGTACAGCAGCAGACCGATACGCACCATATTGAATTTTTGCGGCACGTTGAGCGATCCGGCGCTGTTGCAAATATGTTTTACGGGAATATTGACACCGTTCTTTTCCAGCTCAAAAACAAAATCCTCAAAGCGCTTGATCTGAATATCCGAATAGGCGTGATCGTCCTCGTCGGCGCGCGCTAAATGCGAGAAGATTCCCTCGGCGTAAAGCCCGGGCAACGCGCAGATTTTTTTGACATCCTCAACGCTTTTCTGATTTGGCAGAAAGCCGAGGCGGGACATACCCGTGTCAACGACGATGTGCACTGTCGCCTTTTTGCCGCGTTTTAACGCTGCCTCGGACAGAAGCCGCGCGTTTTCTATATCGTATATTGCTTGCGTGATATCGAATTCGAGCAATTCCCCGTACTGCTGCGGCGAGGAGTACGCGAGCACTAAAATCGGCTTTTTAACGCCGTATTCGCGCAGGGCAACGGCTTCCTCAATAGCCGCGACGCCGAAATACGCGACCCTTGAGTCGAGCAGGGGACCGATTTTTTCGGCGCCGGTACCGTAGGCGTCCGCCTTGATGACAGCCATGATGGTAACGTCATTAAGCCTTTTAGCGAGCAGGTCGGCGTTGTGCTCTACGGCTTGTAAAGATATTTCCGCGTAGGTTCTGTAGTACATACTGCACTCCTGCAAATCAAAGATTTTAGATATTAGACATTAGATATTCGATATTAGATTTAAAGGGAAATCGCAAGGCGATTTCGAATAGAATTGCGGGCGTTTCGTAATGAACCAAATATGGCTAGTTTAATAAATTCCGGATAATATCGTAGACCTTTTCCACGTCCGCGATATCGAGAAAGCCGTATGTCGGCACATCGGGAGAGTCGGCATACCGAAAAGCTTTAACCAGAGGTATGGAAGGCGCGAGCCGGTTAGCCTCTGCCGTTTCCTCATTGAGGAATACAACGCTTCCGATTCCGCCGCTGCCCTCGTCGCACTGGACGCCCCGAATATCCTTAAGCTCCATAAACTGAACGCCTCCGTTCGCTTCTGCGCGGCGGATGATGACGCGCTCATCGGTTATAGCGTAATGAGTATCATCGCGCAGGCGCGCGGTACGGCGCATCTTTCTTAAAACGACAACGAGCTGTGCAGACGCCAGCACACAGGCGGCGACAATTAACAGCGGGGATAATCTGGCGAACCGGAATAAAAAGATCAGCTCGAAGACAAGTCCGCCGAGTTTAAGCAGAATCTGCGGCTGGGTTAAGGCGCTAAGCCCCTTGCGGCGCGCCGGTTTGCCCGCCCAAATAAGCTTTTCGCCGCGCCGCAGCGATGTCTCAAGCGGCGTGACCAGCTTTAAGGCGACGTCGGATTCTTCGGGCTTAGGTAGTTCCGGATTCACCGCCGGTTCGGTTTTTACCGTGGGCGAGGCGTTTTTTCGCAGCGTGTCAGGGGATACGCCGAGAAGCTCCGCGATGCGGTACAGGAGCGTTTCCTCAGGCTCATCAATGCCGCGTTCCCAAAGCGCCACGTCCTTTTCGTCCATATGAAGCCGTTCTGCCAGATCGTCTCTGCTCATTCCCGCGGCTTTTCTGTATTGCCTGATGTTGTCGCCGGTACCCATCGCCTTCACCTCGCCCTCTGGTTAAGTCTGACTATTAAAATATTTTACCATATTTTGTTGCCATAATCAATGAATTCATTGATTTTTTCCGCTGTAAGTTTTATGATATAGACGGAGGGAAAAAATATGTTTAGAATCGGATGCCATCTGTCGTCGTCAAAGGGCTACTTAGCCATGGGGAAAGAGGCGCTGTCCATCGGCGCGAACACGTTTCAGTTTTTTACGCGCAATCCGCGCGGCGGGGCGGTAAAGCCGCTCGACCTTGAGGATATACGTGATTATAACCGTTTTGCCGAAGAAAACGGCATCGGCGGTATTCTCGCCCACGCGCCGTATACCCTAAACGCCTCGGCGGCGTCCGAGGGACTGCGCGAATTTGCCGAAAATACGATGATCGAGGACATTTCGCGTCTTGAGAACATCCCCGGCGCGATGTACAATTTTCATCCGGGCAGCCATGTCGGACAGGGGACAGAAAAAGGGGTCCGGCTCATCGCGGATATTTTGAGCAGAGTGCTCCCCGAAACGCGGCATACCACCGTGCTGCTTGAAACGATGTCGGGCAAAGGCAGTGAGGTAGGCGGAAATTTTTCAGAGCTTCGGGACATCATCGACGACACGGCGCGCGGGGACAGGCTCGGTATCTGCCTTGATACCTGCCACGTTTATGACGCGGGCTACGACATCGTCGAAAACCTTGACGGCGTACTTGCGGAGTTTGACCGCGTGCTCGGTCTGAAACGCCTGAAAGCCATTCATCTCAACGACAGCAAGAACCCGTTCTCCTCGCATAAGGACAGGCACGAAAAGCTCGGCGACGGCTCTTTAGGACTGAAAACACTGGAAACAATCGTCAACCACCCGCTGCTCTGTAAGCTGCCATTTTACCTAGAAACGCCCAACGATATCGAAGGGTACCAAAAAGAAATAGCGCTCCTGAAAACGCTCAGAAAATAACTTTTATAAATACAGTTTATGCAAAAAATTTTTTATTGACAAAATCCGCCCGTGTGGTACAATATAGTTGCCTCAGAGCGTCTGAAAAAGCACATATGCGGGATATAAATCCCCATCCCTGTGCTGTTTTTATTCAGCAGAACTTTTTTGAATTTTAGGAAGCTTTGAAGCGCACACTAACTGTGAAAGGATATGATACCGTGAACCCCGGACCTAGTATGGGGCAGGACGTCCCCTACCGAGAACAACTCAGCAACCTTTAAGAGAACAATGCCTTTTACGGCCTTGTTCTTAAAGGGTCGTGAAAGGAAGTCATAAATATGCTCAATTGTTACACCACGCGCAACAATCATGTCGAGCCGGTCGAGATGCCCGAGGACGGCTGCTGGATAGCTCTGACGGCGCCGACGGATATCGAGCTGCGTTTTGTCGCCCGCAAGTACAAAATTGATTCAGATTCATTAAGAGCCGCTCTCGACATCGACGAGCGCTCCCGTGTTGAGACAGACGACGATTACACCATGGTCCTCGTCAACATCCCCACCGTTGAGGAACCGGGTGCCAAGGATTTATACAGCACGATCCCTCTGGCGATCATCATCGCCGGAGAGATCGTCATTACCGTATGCAGCGAGGATACGCCGATTCTGCGCGCTTTTATTGAGGGGAAGGTCAGGGGCTTCCGCTCTAACATGAAGTCCCGTTTTATCCTCCAGACTCTATACCGCACCGCATCGCTCTATTTGCAGTACCTGCGCATCATCGACAAGAAGAGCGACGAGATCGAAAACGAGCTGCACAAATCCACGCAGAACCGTGAGCTTTTCGAGCTATTAAAGCTTGAAAAGAGTCTTGTGTATTTTACGACGGCGCTGCGCTCCAACGAATCGGTGCTTGAAAAGCTTCTGCGCGGCGAGCTTATCAAAAAGTATCCGGACGACGCCGAGCTGCTCGAGGACGTCATCGTCGAAAACAAGCAGGCCATCGAGATGGCGAATATCTACAGCGGCATCTTGAGCGGTATGATGGACGCCTTCGCTTCGGTCATCTCCAACAACCTGAACATCGTCATGAAAACGCTGGCGATTTTAACTATCGTCATGTCGATCCCGACCATGATCTTTTCAGCCTACGGCATGAACGTCAACGATTCTTTTAT